>NZ_DBHKZA010000054.1:0-44981 GCF_057314935.1 Achromobacter sp. | reverse complement strand
ACGGCATGACAAGCCACCACGGACACCCCCGCCAACCGAGCCACGGGCGCCTCCGCCCGGCACCGATCATTGGCATGCGGACAACGCGGATGAAACGTGCACCCTGACGGCGGATTCAACGGATTCGGCACTTCCCCGGCCACCGCGGTGCGCGGCTTGCCCGCCCCGTTGATGTCCGGAATCGCCTCCAACAGCATCCGCGTATAAGGATGCCGAGGCCGCGCGAACAACTCGTCCCGCGGCGCCACTTCCACCATGCGCCCCAGGTACATCACCCCCACCCGGTCGGCCACGTGATGCACCACCGCCAGGTTGTGCGAAATGAACAGGTACGTCAGCCCCAGCTTGCGCTGCAGGTCCTTCATCAGGTTCAGCACCTGCGCCTGCACCGACACGTCCAGCGCCGACGTCGGCTCGTCGCACACCAGAAATTCGGGATTCACCGCCAACGCCCGCGCGATCGAAATGCGTTGACGCTGCCCGCCGGAAAACTGGTGCGGATACCGCCCCTGATCCGCCGGGTCCAGGCCCACCTGCTTCAACAATTCGCTGACCCGAGCCACGCGCTCTTCCGGTGTCATCCGGGTATGCGTCAGCATCGGTTCCGCGATGATGCGGCCCACGCGCCAACGCGGATTCAAGCTGGCATAGGGGTCCTGGAAAATCATCTGCAAGCGCTTGCGCAAAGCCCGCCCGCCAGGCTCCGACATGCGCGACAGAGGTTGCCCGTCAAAACGGATATCGCCGCGAGTCAGTCCATACAGGCCGACCAGCATCCGCGCGACGGTGGATTTTCCACAGCCCGATTCGCCCACCAGCGCCAGCGTTTCACCGCGGGCGATCTCGAACGATACGCCGTCCACCGCCCGCAGCATCACTTTGGGCTTGCCGGCAAGTTTGCGTTCCAACCACGGCGGCGACACATCGAACCAGCGCGCCGCGTCCTTCACTTCCACCAAGGGCGCGCTCATGCTGCCTCCTCTGATCTTTTGCCGTCGGACCGCCCCGCCCCCTCCGGGGTGACAAACCCGCCTGGCGGGAGCGTCGTTGGGGCGTTTCCGGTGTCATGCAACCAACAGGCCGCGCGGGACGTGCCCGCCGGCAGCAACTCGGGGCGCTCGGTCGCGCAGCGCGGCAAGCGCTGCCCGCAACGCGGATTGAACGCGCAGCCCGGCGGAATCGCGTTCAGGCGCGGCATGCTGCCGTCGATCTGCACCAGACGCTCGCGATGGCCCTCCAGCGACGGGATCGATCCCATCAGCCCCGCCGTATACGGATGGCGCGGCTTGTGGATCACGTCCGCCACCGGGCCGATCTCGGCCACACGGCCCGCGTACATCACCGCCACGCGGTCGGCGGTTTCCGCGATCACGCCCATGTCGTGCGTGATCAGCATCACCGCCGTGCCGTGTTCGCGGCACAGGCGTTTCAGCAGTTCGATGATCTGCGCCTGGATGGACACGTCCAGCGCGGTCGTCGGCTCGTCGGCCACCACCAGTTTGGGCTCGGCCGCCAGCGCCAAGGCGATCACCACCCGTTGACGCATGCCGCCCGAAAACTGATGCGGATAGTGGTCGATGCGTTCGCGCGCCGCCGGAATGCCGGTGGACGCCAGCAGTTCGACCGCGCGGTTGCGCGCCTGCGACCACGTCATGTCCAGGTGCGTGACGATGGTTTCGGCCAACTGCCGGCCCACCGTGTACAACGGATTCAACGAGGTCAACGGGTCCTGGAACACCGCGCCGATCTCACGGCCGCGCACGCGGCGCATTTGCTCGTCGGGCAGGTTGTCGATGCGGCGGCCCGCCAGCAGGATCTCGCCCGCGGCGATGCGCCCGGGCGGCTCCAGCAAGCCGATGATGGATGCGCCGGTCAGCGATTTGCCGGCGCCCGATTCCCCCACCACGCCCAGGACTTCGCCCGCCTGGATGGAAAAGGACACGTCGTCCAGGGCGCGTAGCGTGCCGCGGCGCGTGGGAAACTCCACGCGCAGATTGCGGACTTCAAGAAGTGCGCTCATGGTTACCTCAATTCAGCCGCGGGTTGAGCGCATCGCGCAGCCAGTCACCCAAGAGGTTGACCGACAGCACCAGCAGCACCAGCGCCGCGCCGGGGAAAATGGTGATCCACCACTCGCCGGAAAACAGGAAGTCGTTGCCGATCCGGATCAGCGTGCCCAGCGACGGCGCCGTCGGCGGCACCCCCACTCCCAGGAACGACAGCGTCGCCTCGGTGATGATGGCGGTGGCCAGATGCACCGTCGCCAACACCAGCACCGGCCCCAGCACATTGGGCAGCACGTGGCGGAACATGATCACGGGGGACGCCACGCCGATCACGCGCGCGGCCTGCACGTATTCGCGGTTCTTCTCCACCAACGTAGAGCCGCGGACCGTGCGCGCATACTGCGGCCAACCGGCAAGCGCAATGGCGCCGATCAGCACCGGGAACGCGATCAGCTCATGCATCTCGCGCGGGACGGCGGCGCGCGCCACCCCATCGATCAGCAACGCGATCAGGATCGCCGGGAACGACAGCTGCACGTCGGCGATCCGCATGATGAACGCATCGATGCGCCCGCCCGCGTATCCCGAGATCAGCCCCAGCACAATGCCGATCAGCATCGACAGCACCACCGAGGCCAGCCCGATCAGGAGCGACACGCGGGTGCCGTACAGGATGGCCGAATACAGGTCCCGGCCCTGGCTGTCGGTGCCCAGCAGATAGGTCTGCTGGCCGTTGGCCTCCCAGGCGGGAGGCAGCAAGGCGTCCAGCAGTTCCACCGTGGTCAGGTCGAAGGGGTTGTGCGGCGCCACCCAGCCGGCCCCGAAGGAGCCGATCAGCAGCAGCGCCAGCAACACAGTCGCCACGATGGCCACGGGCGCCCGGCGCCAGGCCCAGGCTAGGTCGCTGTCCCACCAGCGTTTGAGTACGGCGCGCATCAGTGAGCTCCCCCGGCACGGGTCATGCCCGAACGCAAGCGCGGGTCCACGACGAAATACAGAAGATCGACGATCAGGTTGATCACCACGAACACCAGCGCGATCAGGCACAGGTACGCGGCCATGACCGGCACGTCGGCGAATTGGACCGCCTGGATGAACAGCAGGCCCATGCCGGGCCACTGGAACACGGTCTCGGTGACGATGGCGAAGGCGATGATGCCCCCCAGCTGCAGGCCGGTGATCGTGATGACCGGCACCATCGTGTTCTTCAACGCGTGGCCGAAGTGGATGGCGCGGCGCTTCAGGCCCCGGGCGCGCGCGAACTTGATGTAGTCCGAACGCAGCACTTCCAGCATTTCCGAACGCACCAGGCGCAGCACCAGCGTCATCTGGAACAGCGACAAGGTGATGGACGGCAGGATCAGGTGCTTCCAGCCGGTGGCCGTGAAGAGGCCCGACGTCCACCAGCCCACGCTGACGGTTTCGCCGCGCCCGTAGCTGGGCAGCCAGCCCAACTGCACGGAGAACACCAGGATCAGCAGGATGCCGATCAGGAACGTGGGCAACGACACGCCCAGCAGAGAACCTGCCAGCAGCATCTGGGACACCAGGCTATTGCGCTTGAGCGCCGTGTACACGCCCAGCGGCACGCCCACGACCAGCGCCAGCAAGGCCGCCACCATGGACAGTTCCAGCGTGGCCGGCAGGCGCGATTTGAGCAAGGTGGAAACGGGTTCGCTCTGCCGCAGGGAAATGCCGAAATTGCCCTGCGCGGCGTTGGCCACGAAATGGCCGAATTGGACGATGGCGGGCTCGTTCAGCCCCAGTCGTTCACGCAACTCGATGCGCTCGGCATCGGTGGCGTCCTGCCCCAGCATGATGGTGACAGGGTCGCCGACGTATTGAAAAAGCACAAAGGCCAGTAGCGCGACGGTGAGCATCACCGCTACGGCCTGCAACAGGCGACGCAGTATGAAAGCAAACATAGATGGAAATACCCCCACGCCGCGCACGGACAGCGTGCGTGCTGCCTCCCAAGGGGGCGTATTTTCCTTGGGACCGCCCGGCGGAAAAGAAGAAAACAAAACGGCGGGGGTCGGGTAGACCCCACGCCGTCCGGTTAGCCAGGATCAGTCGACCTTGACCCAATCGGCGACAAGGCGATTGTCGGCACGGTGGATGACGGTGACGTTCTTGCGCATCGCCCAGGGGATGACCTGGTCATGCAGCGGGATGTGGCCGAAGTCCTTGGCGTGCCCTTGCAGCACGGTGATGATGTCGGCGTCGCGCTTGGCGGGATCGGTTTCGGTCTTGATGCGATCGATGATCACGTCAAGCTCCTTGTTGCTGTAGCCGCCCAGGTTGTACATGCCGTCAGCGCCTTCGCCCTTGGTGCGGATCAGGTTCTGCAGGGAGTACATGGCGTCGAACGTGGGCACGCCCCAGCCGAACAGGAAGGCGCTGGTGTCGAACGACTGCACCTTGGGGAAGTAGGTGGAACGCGGCATGGCGTTCATCGTGGCCTTCACGCCAACCTTGGCCCACATGCCGACCACGGCCTGACAGATGGCTTCGTCGTTGATGTAGCGGTTGTTCGGGCAGTCCAGCGTGAAGTTCAAGGTGCCGTCGTAGCCGGCTTCCTTCAACAGCGCGCGCGACTTTTCGGGATCGTAGGGCACGCGCTTGTGCACGGATTCCGCCCAGCCATGCACCTGCGGCGCGATCATCGTGCCGGTGGGCGCGGACAGGCCACGCATCACGGCGCGCTTGATGGCGTCCACGTCGATGGCGCGGTACAGCGCTTCACGCACGCGGATGTCCTGGAACGGGTTCTTGCCCTTGATGTTCGAGTACTGGAGTTCCGGACGCTTCTGGTCCAGGCCCAGGTAGATGGTGCGGTATTCGTTGCCTTCCACGACCTTTTGCGCCTGGCGGATGCGCTCCAGATCCTGGGCGGCCGGGTCCAGCACGAAGTCGATTTCGCCCGACAGCAGCGCGGCGGTGCGCGTGGCGTTCTGCTTGATCGGCGTGAACACCACTTCGGTCACGTTGCCGACCTTGCCGGCCTTGTTCCACCAGTCCTTGTTTTCTTCAAAGACCGTGCGCACGTCCACTTCACGCGACTTCAGCTTGTAGGGGCCGGTGCCGTTGGTGTTGCGCGCGCCGTAGGTCTCTTCCTTGTTGACGTAGTCCTGCGGCTTGGCGATGTTGTTCTTCTCGGACCAGGCCTTGTTCATGATGAACACGTTGGTCAGCTGGCGCAGCAGCACGGGGTTGGGCGCAGACGTTTCGATCTCGATCGTCAGGTCGTCGATCTTGCGCGCTTCCTTGATGCCGGTCGTGTAGGCCTTGTAGTTCGACGTCGGGGCCATGGCGCGATGGATCGAGAACACCGCGTCGTCCGCCGTGAAGGCGGCGCCGTCATGGAATTTCACGCCCGGGCGCAGCTTGAAGCGGTACAGGGTCGGCGACAGCTGTTCCCACTCCGTCGCCAGGCGCGGCACCACCTTGAACGTCTTGTCGTAATCCACCAGCGGTTCGTAGATGTAGCTGTTGGCGGCGATCGTCATGCCTTCGTTCTGGGAGTGCGGATCGAAGGTGAGGATGTCGCCCTGGGCGGCCCAGCGGAAGGACTTGGCCTGCCCGATCGAGGGCACAGCCACGGCGGCGGCGATCGCGATAGCAATCAAGGTGCGGCGCATAGGGGTTAACTCCTGACATTAGTCTGAATACCGGCGCGAGTGTGCCTACGCGCCAGACCCCCGTCAATTCAGGGTTTATGCGTACCGGAGACCGTTTTCACAGAGAGCGAACAATTGGGGACATATATGCTTGTAACAAAATAATTGAAACGAACAGCGTTCGAGTGCGCGCCTGCAACAGGCTTACTCGTCCGCGTCGATCGGCAACTCCAGCGGCACGTGTTCCGTCATCAGCACGCCCAGCATCTCGATCAGCAGCGCGGCGCGTTCTTCGCCGAAGGGCGCCAGCACCGCTTTCTGATGCTGGAGCGCCTGTTCGCACAGGGAAGCGATCAGGTGGGTGCCCTTGGTCGTGATGCAGACCCGCGTCTGGCGCCGGTCGGCGCGCACCCCCGTGCGCGCCACCAGCCCTTCGGCCTCCATGCGCTGCACCACCTTGCTTAACGTCGGTTGCTTGGTGATGGCCAGCACCGCCAGCGTGCCGATGGTTTCGCCCGGGCTGCCTTCCAGACTGGCCAACACGCGCCATTCGGTCACCGACAACCCCGCCGCCTTCACCTGCAAATGGAATTCGGCCGAAATGCGCTGGCTGGCCTGCGCCAGCAGATAGGCCAGGTAGCCGTCGACGAAACGCGGCCCCGCCGCGCCCCGACCTGTCAGAAGCGTGTCCCGCTGCTTGTCCAACCGCATGTTGCATTGCTCCCACGCACCGGAATTCATGTTTGGCCGATGGCCGAAAAGCGCATTGCACCACGACGGCGCAAACACGCGCCATGATGAGCCGCAATGCTGTTGCGCAGCACAGGGTATACCCGGAATCGCAACCCGTTTTTGCACCATGCCGGCGCTGAAATATTGCCGTCGGCCTAGAGAACAACCAGTATATACACCCTTGTTTTAGCGTGATATTTTTTGAGTTCCATGAAATTTCATCTTTTTTGTTGACAGCTAAAACGTTGACTCCTAAAGTATTTTTCAGATGAAGTTTTCGTGGCATGACGATGCTGCACGGCAGCAAGGCTTGAGGACCGGCAACCCGGCCCGCGAAGGAGTTCGAGATGGCTGAAAGGTCTTTCAAGAAAGAAGTCCAGCAGTTGCGCATCGGCGAAGGCGAAGAGTTTCGCGGCGAGGGCATTCTTGCCGTCACGAAAGGCCTGCTGCAATCCGGGGTCGGCTATGTGGCTGGCTACCAGGGTTCGCCGATCTCGCACCTGATGGACGTGCTGGCCGACGCCAACGACATCCTGCAAGAACTCGGCGTGCACTTCGAGGCCAGCGCGTCGGAAGCCACCGCCGCCGCCACGCTGGCCGCCTCCGTCATGTACCCGATCCGCGGCGCCGTCACGTGGAAATCCACCGTCGGCACCAACGTCGCCTCCGACGCGCTGGCCAACCTGGCCTCTGGCGGCGTCACGGGCGGCGCGCTGGTCATCGTGGGCGAAGACTACGGCGAAGGCTCGTCCATCATGCAGGAGCGCTCGCACGCGTTCGCCATGAAGTCGCAGATCTGGCTGCTGGATCCGCGCCCCAACCTGGAAAGCATGGTCAAGGCGGTGGAAGACGGCTTTGAACTGTCGGAAGCCAGCAAGACGCCCGTGATGCTGCAACTGCGCATCCGCGGCTGCCACGTGCATGGCCGCTTCATCGCGAAGGAAAACAAGCGGCCCGCCTTTTCGCTGGCCGAAGCGCTGGAAAGCCCGGCGCGCGACACCAGCCGCATCGTGCTGCCGCCCGCCTCGTTCCTGCACGAGCAGGAAAAGATCAAGGAGCGCTGGCCCGCCGCCATCCGCTACATCAAGGAGCACAAGCTCAACGAGCACTTCGACGGCGACCAGAAAGACATCGGCCTGATCCTGCAGGGCGGCCTGTACAACGGCGTCATCCGCTCGCTGCAGTTGCTGGGCCTGGCCGACAACTTCGGCAACAGCCGCATTCCGCTGTATGTCATGAACGTGACCTATCCCGTCATCGAGGACGAGGTCATCGATTTCTGCCGCGACAAGCGTGCCGTGCTGCTGCTGGAAGAAGGCCAGCCCGACTATATCGAACAGAACCTGCACGCGGTGCTGCGCCGCGCCGGCATCGATACCCACCTGTCCGGCAAGGACGTGCTGCCCATGGCGGGCGAGTACACCACGCAAGTCATGCGCGACGGCGTACGCGAATTCCTGAAACGCCACCGCCCGGAATCGTTGCAGACCCATCCCGCCGTGGCGGCGGACGCCCAAGCGGATGCGCGCCAGCTGGAAATCACCGAAGTCTCGCGCCCCAAACCCGCCAAGCCCGCCGCCGCGGAGCAGCCCATCACTTTTCACAGGCAGGTCGAAGGCCTGGCGTCCGTCGTGCCCCCTCGGCCCGCCGGTTTCTGTACGGGCTGCCCCGAACGCCCCATCTTTTCCGCGCTGACGCTGGCGCAGGAAACGCTGGGGCAGCACCATATTTCCTGTGACATCGGTTGCCACCTGTTCTCCATCCTGCCGCCCTTCAACCTGGGCGCCACCACGATGGGCTACGGCCTGGGCGCTTCCAGCGCGGCGGCGTTCAACGTGCCGGCCGCCAAGCGCCCGATCTCCATCATGGGCGACGGCGGCTTCTGGCATAACGGCTTGTCCTCGGGCATCGGCAACGCCGTGTTCAACAAGTACGACGGCGTCATCGTCATCGTCGACAACTTCTACGCGTCGGCGACCGGCGGGCAGGACATCCTGTCGTCGCGCGCCGAGAACCCCGACCGCTCGACCAACAATCCCATCGACCATGCCGTGCGCGGCGTGGGCGTGAAATGGGTGCGCACGCTGGACCGCACGTATGACGTCGCGCGCGTGCGCGCCACGATCGAAGAGGCGCTGACCACCGACATCAAGGGTCCCAAGGTCATCATCGCGCAGTCCGAATGCATGCTGAACAAGCAGCGCCGCATCAAGCCGCTGTTCAACAAGGCAGTCAAGGAAGGCAAGCGGGTAGTGAAGGAACGATTCGGCGTGGACCCCGACGTCTGCACCGGCGACCACGCCTGTATCCGGCTGTCAGGCTGCCCGTCGCTGTCGGTGAAAGACAGTGGCGACCCCTTGAAGGAAGACCCGGTGGCGCACGTGGAAAGCAGCTGCGTCGGCTGTGGCAACTGCGGCGAAGTCGCCCATGCCGCGGTGCTGTGCCCGTCTTTCTACCGCGCCGACATCGTGCACAACCCGACGGGCGGCGACCGCTTCCTGGCCCGGGTGCGCGGTGCCGTCATCGGTTTCCTGCAACGCCGCCGCGCGGCGCGCCTGGCCCAATACGCCCTGTAAGGACGACAGCTTCATGAACCCGGTGGCACTGCAACAAGGCAACCCGATCAAGATCGCCATCCTGGCCATGGGCGGCCAGGGCGGCGGCGTATTGGCCGACTGGATCGTCGACATGGCCGAGCATGCCGGCTGGTGGGCGCAGACGACGTCGGTGCCGGGCGTGGCCCAGCGCACCGGCGCCACGATCTACTACCTGGAACTGCTGCCCGAGGCCGATGTGCAGCGCGCCGGCCGGCCGCCCGCACTGGCGCTGATGCCCACCCCGGGCGATGTGGACCTGGTGGTGGCCGCCGAACTGATGGAAGGCGGACGCGCCATCCAGCGCGGCCTGGTCACGCCGGAACGCACGGTGCTGCTGTCTTCGTCGCACCGCAGCTACGCCGTCAGCGAAAAATCCGCGCCGGGCAACGGCATCGCCGATCCCAACAAAGTGCTGGAGGCCGGCCGCGCCGCCGCCAAGCGCTTCCTGTGCTTCGACCTGCAAGACCTGGCCGACCGCGCGGGCAGCGTCATCAGCGCCAGCCTGTTCGGCGCGGTGGCCGGCAGCGGCGCCCTGCCCTTTTCGCGCGAAGACTTCGAAGCCACCGTGCGCCGCGCGGGCCTGGGCGTGGAGGCCAGCCTGCGCGCCTTCGCGCTGGGTTTCGACGCGGCCCACCAAGCCCCGGCCCAGCCGGCCGCCATCGACCTGACGCGCCCGGTGCCCGCCGTGCCCGAACGCGCCGCCAGCCCCAAGACCCAGGCGTTGCTGGACGCGATCAAGCGCGACTTCCCCGCCTGTGCGCAGCCCATGCTGACGGCCGGCGTGCGCCGCCAGCTGGAATTCCAGGACGCCGCCTACGCCGCCGACTACCTGCGCCGCATGAAGGCGCTGCGCGACCTGGACGCGCAGCACGGCGGCGAGGCCCGGCAGTGGGCACTGACCTGTGCCGCTGCCCGCTACGTGGCCACGGCCATGGCCTACGACGACGTGATCCGCGTCGCCGACCTGAAGACGCGCGGTTCGCGCTTTGACCGCGTGCGCCAGGAAGTGGGCGCGCGCCCGGAACAACTGGTCTTGACGACCGACTACATGCATCCGCGGCTGGAAGAGATCTGCGGGACCCTGCCCGTGCGCATGGGCCGCTGGCTGGAAAGCTCCAAGGCATTCGGCGGCTTTGTCGAACGCCGCCTGGGCAAGGGCCGGTTGATGCAAAGCAGCACGCTCGGCGGTTTCCTGATGCTGTATTCGCTGGCCGGCATGCGGCGCTTTCGCCGCAGCACGCTACGCCACCAGATCGAATCCGCCGGCCTGGAACAGTGGCTGGACCTGATCGCGCGCCTGGCGCCGCAGGACTACGCCCTGGCCGTCGAAACCGTCAACTGCCGCCGCCTGGTCAAGGGCTATAGCGACACGCACGTGCGCGGCGGCGGCAAATACCGCCAACTCATCGCCGCGGCGGCGCAGCTGGTGGGCCGCCCCGACGCCGCCGACACCTTGCGCGCCCTGCGCGACACCGCACTGGCCAACGAGAAGTGCGGTCCCATGGAACGCCAACTGGCCGAAAAACTGGCCGCCTGACAAGAACACCGAAAGAGACAACCGCCGTGCAGACACTCAAACTGATCGTCCGGGAAGTCCGGCAAGAGTCGCCGCTGATCCGATCCTTCCGCCTGGCGCGCGAGGACGCCGGCCCGCTGCCCGCCTTCGGGCCGGGTGCGCACCTGAAGGTGACGGTGCCGGGCCTGCGCGACCCGCGCTGCTACTCGCTGGTACAGCTGGCGCCCGAGGCCGGCCAATTCGCCCAGCCCGCGGAATACCGGCTGGGCGTGCGCCTGGAAGAAGCCAGCCAAGGCGGATCGCGCCACATGCATGGGCTGGCCGAAGGCGACGTGCTGACCGTCGAAGGCCCGAAGAACGATTTCCCGCTGCATGAATCGCCCGCGGGCGACGAACCCGTGGTGTTGATCGCGGGCGGCATCGGCATCACGCCGGTGGCGTCCATGGCCGCCGCGCTGAAAGCCGCCGGCCGCGACTTCCATCTGCATTACTGCGGACGCAGCAAGGACCAGTTGGCCTTCCTGCCCGAACTCGCCGCATTGGCGGGCGACGCCCTGACCGTGCATGCCGACGACGACCCTTCTTGCCGCTTCGACCTGCAGGCGCTGCTGGCAGCGGCCTCGCCGAAGCAGCACCTGTACGTATGCGGCCCCAAAGGGCTGATCGACGCCGTCATCCACGAAGCCCGCGCACGCCACTGGCCCGATGCCCACATCCATTTCGAACTGTTCGTCACGGCAGCGCCGCAGGCCGGCGACCAGCCGTTTGAAGTCGAGCTGCGCCAAACGGGCCGCACGCTGACCATCCCCGCCGACAAGACCATCGTCGACGTCATGGAAGAAGAAGGCTGCGACCCGATGTACGACTGCAAGCGCGGCGAATGCGGCGTCTGCCAGGCCACGGTGCTGGAAGGCGAACCCGACCACCGCGACTACTACCTCTCGGACACCGAGCGCGCCAGCGGCAAGATCATCCAGATCTGCATCTCGCGCGCGAAGTCCGCGCGCCTGGTGCTGGACCTCTAAGGCCGCCGGGCCCACGACAAGGAAGCGACATGGCCAAATACCGCGACAACCCCGCCGCCATCCGCGCCCTGCTGCGCGACACCGAAGTCCACAAGGACCTGTTCATCGACCAGGAACTGTTCGACCTGGAAATGGAGCGGCTGTACGCCAACACCTGGGTCTACGTCGGCCACGACAGCCAGGTGCCCAACCCGGGCGACTACATCACCACCACCGTGGGCAACCAGCCCGTGGTGATGGTCCGCCACAGCGACAAGAGCGTGCGCGTGCTGCACAACCGCTGCCCGCACAAGGGCACGATGGTGGCGGGCGAGGCCTGCGGCAACACCGGCAAGTTCTTCCGCTGTCCTTATCACGCCTGGACCTTCAAGACCGACGGCAGCCTGCTGTCGATCCCGCTGAAGAAAGGCTACGAGAACACCGGGCTGGAGAACTGCGAAGCCAGCCAGGGCATGGCGGCCGTCAAGGACGTGAAGAACCATCGCGGCTTCGTCTTCTGCCGCCTGAACCCGGAAGGCCAGTCGTTCGAAGACTTCTTCGGCGAATCGCTGTCCACGCTGGACAACATGGTCGACCGTTCGCCCGAAGGCCGGCTGGAAGTGGCCGGCGGCGTGCTGCGCTACATGCACCGGTGCAACTGGAAGATGCTGGTCGACAACCAGACCGACACCTGCCATCCCATGGTCGCGCACGAATCGTCGGCCGGCACCGCCGTGAAAGTCTGGGAACAGGCGCCGGAGGGCACGCCCAAGCCCATGGCCGTGGAACTGTTCGCGCCCTTCATCTCGCCTTACGAGTTTTTCGAGAACATGGGCATCCGCGTGTGGGAGAACGGGCACGGCCACACCGGCGTGTCGGATTCCATCCACGCGTCCTACTCGGGCGTGCCCGGCTATTGGGACGCGATGGTCTCGGCCTACGGCGAAGCGCGCGCCAAGCAGATCCTGGGCGACGTGCGCCACAACACCGTGTACTTCCCCAACATCATGGTGAAGGGCCCGATCCAGACGCTGCGGGTCTTCAAGCCCATCGCCGCGGACCGCACGCTGGTCGAATCATGGACGTTCCGCCTGGTGGGCGCCCCCGACCTGCTGCTGGAACGCACCCTCATGTACAACCGGCTGATCAATGCGCCCACCTCGGTCGTCGGCCATGACGACCTGGAAATGTACGAACGCGCGCAAGACGGCCTGAATTCCCGCGCGCGCGACTGGGTGAACGTGGGCCGGCTGTACACGCCCGACGAAATCGGCCAGAAGAACGTCACCACCAATGGCACCAATGAATGGCAGATGCGCAACCAGTACCGCGCATGGGGCCGCTACATGACCGGACCGGAGTCGGTATGAGCGCAAGCGACCGCGAGTTGATCGATTTTGTCTACGCCGAGGCGCGCCTGCTGGACGAGCTGCGCTTTGAGGACTGGCTGGACCTGTACACCGAAGACGGCTACTACTGGATGCCCCTGGCACACGGCCAGACGGACCCGAAGCTGCACGCCTCGCTGATGTACGAAGACAAGCTGCTGCTGCGCGTGCGCGTGGAGCGGCTGGCCGGCCAGCGCACGTTTTCGCAGCAGCCGAAAAGCCGTTGCCACCACCTGCTGCAGGCGCCCACGGTCGAACACGGCCACCCCGACGCGGCGCCCGCCGACGGCCGCCACGTCGTGCGCACCGCCTTCCACTACGTCGAGACCCGGCAGGACGCCCAGACGCTGTATGCCGGCTGGACGACGCACCATCTGGTGGAGCAGGACGGCGCGCTGCGTATCCGCTTGAAGCGCGTTGACCTCGTCAACTGCGATGCCGCCTTCGGCAACATCCAATTGTTCATGTAGGAGCGGCTTGTGAACACGACCGTCCACCAGGCTTTCCGCAACACCGCGTCGCGCCACGGCGCCCAGCCCTTCCTGTGCATCCTGCCGGAAACGGCAGCCGCCTATGGCATCGAAGCCGGCGAACTGGCCTACGCCCGCGCCGCCGACGCCATCGAGACGCTGCGCGCCGCTTATGCCCGCGCGGGCTATGGCCACGGCCACCGCGCCGGCCTGCTGCTGGAGAACCGCCCGTCGTTTTTCCTGCACTGGTTCGCGTTGAATGCGCTGGGCGTATCGGTGGTGCCGATCAACCCCGACCTGCGCGCGGCCGAACTGGAGTACCTGACCGGCCACTCCGAGATCGCGCTGGCCGTCGCCTTGCCGGAACGGCACGCCGACCTGCTGGCGGCCGCCACGCGCGCAGGCCGCCCCTTGCGCGTGATGGGCCCGGACGACGCGCCGCCCGCCGCGGCCTTTGCCGCCCCGCTGGGCGACACCGCGCCGACCGAACTGAGCGAATGCGCGTTGCTGTACACGTCCGGCACCACCGGCCGCCCCAAGGGCTGCATCCTGCCGAACCGCTATTTCCTGCACGCGGGCGGCTGGTACGCCCGCATCGGCGGATTGGCCGCCTTGCGTCCCGGCCAGGAGCGCATGCTGACCCCGCTGCCTCTGGTCCACATGAACGCGATGGCGTATTCGGCCATGGCCATGGTGCTGACGGGCGGCTGCCTGATCCCGCTGGACCGCTTCCATCCCAAGACCTGGTGGGACAGCGTCCGCGAGTCGGGCGCCACCGTGCTGCATTACCTGGGCGTCATGCCCGCCATCCTGATGAAGGCGCCGCCGTCCGACGGCGACCTGCAACCCGTCATTCGCTTCGGTTTCGGTGCAGGCGTGGACCGCAAGCTGCACGCGCCGTTTGAAGCGCGCTTCGGCTTTCCGCTGCTGGAAGCCTGGGCCATGACCGAAACCGGCGCCGGCGCCGTCATCATTGCCAACCAGGAACCGCGCCACATCGGCACCAGCAGCTTCGGCCGCGAGGAAGACGATGTGCAAGTGCGCATCGTGACCGACGCCGGCCAGCCGGCCGCCATCGGCGAACACGGCGAACTGCTGGTGCGCCATGCGGGCGACGACCCGCGCTACGGATTCTTCGCGGGGTACCTGAAGGACGACGCCGCCACCGCCGAAGCCTGGCAGGACGGCTGGTTCCATACCGGCGACATCGTCCGCCGCGAAGACGACGGCGCGTTGCGCTTCGTCGACCGCAAGAAGAACGTGATCCGCCGCAGCGGCGAGAACATCTCGGCCGTGGAAGTGGAAAGCGTGCTGATGCAGCACCCGCTGGTCAAGGCCGTGGCCGTGGCCGCCGTGCCCGACGCCGTGCGCGGCGACGAAGTGCTGGCCTGCGTCGTGGCGGAACCGTTGCCCGCTGGCGATGCGGGCATCTCGGATGCCGCGCGCAGCATCGTGCAGTGGTGTCTGGAACAGCTGGCCTACTACAAGGCGCCCGGCTACGTGGCCTTCGTGGACAGCCTGCCGCTGACCACCACCAACAAGATCCAGCGCGGCGAAATGAAAGCCCTGGCGCCCACCTTGCCCGGCACCGCGCGCTGCGTTGACACGACCGGCATGAAGAAACGCCAGGAGGCGGCCCGATGAGCCGCCTGGGCTATGACGGCATCGTGGCGGCCCTGCCCGTCACGATCCCGTACGAGCGCTATTCCACGCACGCCGCGCACTGGTGGCTGGGGCGGGCGCTGGGCGCGCTGATCCGGCAGTCCGGCGTGGCCAAGGCGGACGTGGACGGCCTGTGCGTGTCCAGCTTCACGCTGGCGCCCGACACCGCCGTGGGTCTCGTCCAGCACCTGGGCATGAGCCCGCGCTGGCTGGACCACATCCCGATGGGCGGCGCCAGCGGCGTGGCGGCCTTGCGCCGCGCGGCCCGCGCCGTGCAGGCCGGCGACGCGAACATCGTGGCCTGCATCGCGGGCGACACCAACCATGTGGATTCCTTCCGCAACACGGTCAGCCAGTTCTCGCGCTTTGCGCAAGACGCCGTGTATCCCTACGGCGCGGGCGGTCCCAACGCCAGCTTCGCGCTGCTGACCACGAACTACATGCGCACGACCGGCGCCACGCGCGAGGACTTCGGCAAGCTATGCGTGGCGCAGCGCGACAACGCGTTGCGCTATCCGCACGCGCTGATGAAAAAGCCGCTGACGCTGGCCCAGTACCTGGACGCCCGCGTCATCACCGACCCGATTCACCTGTTCGATTGCGTGATGCCCTGCGCGGGCGCCGATGCCTTCCTCGTCATGCGCGAGGCCCAGGCCCGCGCGCTGAACCTGCCTTACGCCCGCATCCTGTCCACCATCGAACGCCACAACGCCTGGATCGACGACCCTATCCAGACGCGCGGCGGCTGGACCATGGACATTGACGAGCTCTACGGCCAGGCCGGGGCCGCGCCCGCCGACATGGATTTCCTGCAAGCCTATGACGACTATCCCGTCATCAACCTGATGCAGATCGAGGACCTGGGCTTCTGCGATAAAGGCGCCACGCCGGAATTCGTTCGCGACAACACCTTCACCGTGGACGGCAGTTTCCCGTTCAACACCAACGGCGGCCAGCTGTCGGTGGGCCAGGCCGGCGCCGCGGGCGGCTATCTGGGCATGGTCGAAGCGCTGCGCCAGCTGACCGGCACGGCCGGCGGCACCCAGGTGGCCGATGCCCGCGTCGGCATGGTCAGCGGCTTCGGCATGATCAATTACGACCGCGGGCTGTGCACCGCCGCGGCCATTCTGGCCAGGAGCGACGCATGACCGAACCGCTAGCCAAGCCGCCCCGGAAGAACCCGGTTGCGCGCACCCGCCAGCCCACGCTGCCGCCCGGCTGGCGCAGCCGCAGCGCCCTGGGGCTGACGGCGGCCGCGGCCGAAGGCCGCTTCGACCTGCAGACCTGCGCCGACTGCGGCGCGGTGCAATACCCGCCCCGCGAAGTCTGCGGCCACTGCCTGTCGGAACATCTGCCTTGGCGGCCGGCCGATCCCAACGGCGTGCTGCTGGTCAGCACCACTTTGCACCATAGCAACGACCTGTATTTCCGCGAACGCCTGCCGTGGCGCGTGGGCACCGTGCGCATGGACGCCGGGCCCTCTGTCGTGGCCCACGTCCACCAGGACTGCGCCGACGGCGCCCGTGTGCGGCTGACGCTGAAACTGGATCGCGGCGGCCAGGCCGTGATGATCGCCCTGCCAGAAAGGAACACCCCGAACATGGAAGACGACAAGACCCTGCGCGAGACCTCGTGCGACCCGAAGTTCCGCCGGGCCCTGGTCACGGACGGCAAGTCCGCGGTCGGCCAGGCAGTGGCGCGCGCCCTGCTGGATGCGGGCTGCCCCACCGTGTTCCTGGGCGATCCGCAGGCCTGGAAACGCGACGACGCCTTCGACGCCCTGGCCGCCGACCCGCGCGTGCAGACCATCGTGCTGGACGTGACCGATACGGATTCCGTCGAACGCGCGGCTGCCTCGATCGGCGGCAAGGTCGAGATCCTGGTGAACACGGCCGATCTGGAACGTGAAGGCGGCCTGCTCGGCCGCAAGGACGTGAACACCGCGCGCGACGCCATGGACGTGAACGTGCTGGGCCTGATGCGCCTGGCGCAGTGCTTCGGCCCGGCCCTGTGCGGCCGCGCCGCCGACGGCGTGAACAGCGCCACCGCCTGGGTCAACGTGCTGTCCATCTACGCGCACATGAACCTGCCCGCGCGCGGCATGTGGTCGGCATCCAAGGCCGCCGCCCTGTCGCTGGCCCAGTGCCTGCGCGCCGAGATGCGGGGCGCGGGGGTACGGGTGGTGAACGTGTTCCCCGGCCCGGTGGACCACGAGTGGGAGCAGCGCACGCCCCCGCCGCGCGTGGCCCCCGCCGCGATCGCCGGCGCCATCGTGCGCGCGCTGAAGGACGGGGTTGAAGACGTCTACGTCGGCGACGTGGCGCAGGAATTCCGCGCCCGGCTGGCCGAAAACCCCAAGGGACTGGAACGGGAATTGGGCGCCTGACCGCCCGCGCCCGATAACGCACGAACCAAGAGGAGCAACAACATGAGCCAGAACATTCTTGCCCAATTCATGTCGGAACTCGTGTCGGGCCGCATCGGCCTGGTGGACCTGACCGAGACCCTGACGCCGGAATTCCCCACCATCGTGCTGCCGCCGGAGTTCGGCCAGGCGTGGCCCTTCCGCATGGAAGAGATCTCGCGCTATGACGAGCGCGGCCCGGCCTGGTACTGGAACAACTTCTCGTGCTCGGAACACACGGGCACCCACTTCGATGCGCCGGCCCACTGGGTCACGGGCAAGGACCAGCCCGACAACACGGTGGACACGATCCCCATCGAGTCATTCATCGCCAGCGCCTCTGTCATCGACTGTTCCGCCGAGGCGCGCGATAACCCCGACTTCCTCCTGACCATCGACTTCGTGAAGGCCTGGGAAGAAAAGCACGGCCGCATTCCGGCGCGCTCGTGGGTGCTGATGCGCACCGACTGGTCCAAGCGCGCCAAGCCCGCCGAATACCTGAACATGCAGGCGGACGGCGCGCACTCGCCCGGCCCCGACGCGGACGTCGTGCCGTGGCTGATCAAGGAGCGCGACGTGCACGGCTTCGGCACCGAATCCGTGGGCACCGACGCGGGACAGGCCCATCACCTGAACCCGCCCTACCCCTGCCACTACTACATGCACGGCAACAACCGCTACGGCCTGCAGTGCCTGACGAACCTGGATCAGCTGCCGCCCACCGGCGCGGTGATCTTTTCGGCGCCGCTGAAGATCCGCAGCGGCTCGGGCAGCCCCCTGCGCGTGCTGGCGCTGGCGCCCAAGGCCTGAACGGCCCCGCCCACAACGAACAAAGGGATTCCATGACACAAGCGAATGTTGCCCTCGTCACCGGCGGCAGCGCCGGCATCGGGGCGGAAATCTGCCGCAGCATGCTGGACGCGGGCTATGAAGTGATTTCGATGGCCCGCCGCGCGGCCGACTTCAGCCATCCGCGCCTGCACAACATGCAGGTGGACCTGCTGGACGCCGAGGCCACCGCTCAGGCCGGGAAGGAAGCCGCCTCCCGGTTCCCCATCAGCCACGTTATCCACAACGCGGGCGTCATCTGGCCGAATCTGCTGCCGCAGGTCACGCAGGAAGAACTGCACGGGCTGACCCAGATCCATCTGGGTGCGGCGATTTCCCTGGTGCAGGCGGCGTTGCCCGGCATGCAGGAACGCAAGTTCGGCCGCATCGTGATGATGTCCTCGCGCGGCGCGCTGGGCCTGCCCACGCGCACGGCCTATTCGGCCACCAAGGCCGGCATGGTCGGCATGGCGCGCACGTGGTCGCTGGAACTGGCGCCTTACGGCATCACGGTCAACGTCGTGGCGCCCGGCCCCATCCAGACGGACATGTTCTACGAAGTGATCGAACCCGGCAGCGAACGCGAAAAGCAGCTGGCCAACGGCATCCCGGTCAAGCGCCTGGGCCGTTCGGACGACGTCGCGCGCGCCGTGATGTTCTTCGCGGACCCCGCCAACAGCTTCGTCACCGGGCAGACCTTGTTTGTGTGCGGTGGCGCCAGCGTCAGTTCCATCACCATCTGACCGGGCGCATCCCGCGTCTGTCGTCGGGTTTTAACGGATAGGTAAGCATCAGTACCACGTCTACAGTGCTCATCCTTGCGTCTTAGAAATTTTAAGCAACAAGTAATTCCCGCCGTTCCTGTTTTCTCCGCTTTTCAACCGCACGCCCATTGCTCCCTATCCGGAGGTTTTGCCATGCTGTCGAAGAAACTCCCCCTGGCCGCGGTCGCCGCCGTCGCCGCCCTGTTCGCCCTGCCCGCCCTTGCCCAGGTCAAGGTCGGCGTCGTCACGTCTTCCACCGGGCCGACCGCGCTGGTCGGCATTCCGCAGAAGAACACCGTGCCGCTGCTGCCCAAGAAGATCGGCGACCTGACGGTGGAATACATCTCGCTGGACGACGCCAGCGATTCCACCAACTCGGTCACCGCCTTCAAGAAGCTGATCTCGGAGCAGAACGTGGACGCGTTGATCGGCCCGTCGGGTTCTCCCAACGCCATGGGCGTGATCCAGTTCGCGGCCGAAGCGGGCGTGCCGATGCTGGCGCCGGTGGGCACGGCAGCGGTCGTGCTGCCCATGAACGACCAGAAGAAGTGGGTGTTCAAGACCACGCAGAACGACGACATCATCGCCCGCGCGCTGGTGGACCACATGGTCAAGACGGGCGTGAAGACGGTCGGCTTCATCGGCCTGAACGATCCCTACGGCGAGAACTGGTCCAAGGTCTTCACGGGCCTGGCCACCGAGAAGGGCATCAAGGTCACCGCCAATGAACGCTATCTGCGCTTCGACAGCTCGGTCACGGGCCAGGCGCTGAAGATCCTGGCCGCCAAGCCGGACGCTGTGCTGGTGGCCGCCCCCGGCGCCGCCAGCGTGCTGCCGCAAGCGACGCTGTTCGATCAAGGCTACAAGGGCAAGTTCTACCAGACCCACGGCGCGGCGCTGCCCGACTTCCTGAAGCTGGGCGGCAAGAAGGTCGAAGGCACGGTGCTGGCCGCCAGCCTGATGCTGGTGCTGCCGGAAATGCCGGACAGCAACCCGTCCAAGAAGGTCGCCAGCGACTACATCGCGGCTTACGAAAAGCTCAATGGGTCGAAGCCCGCTACGTTCGGCGCCAACGTCTACGACGCCGGCCTGCTGCTGGAGAAGGCCGTGCCGCTGGCGGAAAAGGCCGGCAAGCCAGGCACCAAGGAGTTCCGCAGCGCCCTGCGCGACGCGCTGGAACAGACCAAGGAGCTGGTGGGCACGCAAGGCGTCTACAACATGAGCGCCGCCGACCACAGCGGCTTCGACGACCGCGGCCGCGAACTCATCACCGTGAAGGACGGCAACTGGGCGCTCGTCAAGTAAGGCCTTAACCGCGGCGTGGGCGGCGCAAACCGTCCGCGTTGCGCGGGCCGCCTTCGGGTGGCCCGGCGTTTCCCGTCCCTGTCGGAATTTCGCATGAATGCTCAGATCGCCTTGATACTTGGGCAGGACGGCATCACCAACGGCGCAATCTACGCGTTGCTGGCGTTGTCGATCCTGCTGGTCTTTACCGTTACCCGCGTGCTGTTCATCCCCCAGGGCGAGTTCGTCGCCTTCGGCGCGCTGACCATGGCGGCCATCCAGGCCGGCAAGCCCGTGCTGCTGGTCTGGCTGCTGCTGGCGTTCGCGCTGGCCGAAGCGGCCGCCGACCTGGTGGCGCGCGCCAAGCGTCCTGGCCGCGCCCGTGGCCTTTGGCGCATCGCGGCCAAGGCGATCTATCCGCTGGTGCTGGCGGCGCTGTTCTATCGGCTGCCGCTGGCGCAACTGCCCATGTCGGTGCAGGCGCTGTTGACCTTGCTGCTGGTAGTGCCGATGGGCCCGCAGCTGTACCGCCTGTTCTACCAGCCCATCGCATCGGCCTCGACGCTGGTGCTGCTGATCGTCTCCATCGCCGTCCACCTGGCGCTGGTCGGCCTGGGCCTCCTGGCCTTCGGCGCGGAAGGCGCGCGCACCGCGCCCCTCAGCGACGCCAGCCTGGCGCTGGGCCCCATCAACATCAACAGCCAGGCGCTGTGGGTGGTAGCGGTGTCGGCGGTGCTGATCATCGTGCTCTACCAGTTCTTTGAAAGATCGATGTACGGCAAGGCCCTGCGCGCCGCCGCCTTCAACCGGCTGGGCGCGCGGCTGATGGGCATCTCGCCCATCTTCGCCGGCCGCGCCACCTTCTTCCTGGCCGCGCTGATTGGCACGGTATCGGGCATCCTCATCGCCCCCATCACCACCATGTACTTCGACTCCGGCTTCATGGTCAGCCTGAAGGGCTTCGTGGGCGCCATCATCGGTGGCCTGGTCAGCTATCCGCTGGCTGCGGCCGGCGCCATCCTGGTGGGCCTGATCGAAGCCTTCTCGTCGTTCTGGGCCAGCGCCTACAAGGAAATCATCGTATTCACGCTGATCATCCCCGTGCTGCTCTGGCGCTCGCTGAAAAGCCATCACGTCGAGGAAGAAGACGAATGAATCCCCGCATCATCCTCTTCGTATTCCTGGCGCTGCTGGCGCTTGGGCCGCTGGCCTTGCCGCCGTTCTACGTGACCCTGCTGAACTACATCGGCCTGTATGCGCTGGTGGCGCTGGGTCTGGTGCTGCTGACCGGCGTGGGCGGGCTGACGAGCTTCGGGCAGGCTGCCTTCGTAGGCGTGGGCGCCTACACCACGGCGCTGCTCACCACCCGCGCCGACACCCTGCCGGCGTGGCTGGCCTGGCTGGGCGCCTCTCCCTGGCTGACCTTGCTGGCCGGACTGGTGCTGACGCTTTTCATCGCCTGGCTGCTGGGCGCCATCACGCTCAAGCTGTCGGGTCACTTCCTGCCGCTGGGCACCATCGCCTGGGGCCTGTCGCTGTATTTCGCCTTCGGCTCCGTCGAAGGCCTGGGCGGCCACACCGGCATCCCCGACATCCCCGCCATCAACCTGTTCGGCTGGTCGCTGAACCAGGGCGGCAGCATCTATTACCTGATCTGGGCGTTCCTGCTGATCGCCGTGTGGTCCACGCAGAATCTGCTGGATTCGCGCGAAGGCCGCGCCATCCGCGCGCTCAAGGGCGGACGCGTGATGGCGGAATCGATGGGCGTGGACACGGCGCGTTCGCGCATGGTGATCTTCATCATCGCCGCGCTGCAGGCTTGCGCCTCGGGCTGGCTGTACGCGCACATGCAGCGCTTCGTGAACCCCAACCCGTTCGGCCTGCAGATGGGCATCGAATACCTGTTCATGACCGTCATCGGCGGCGCGGGACAAGTCTGGGGCGCTCTCGTCGGCGCGGGCGTGTTCACCGTGCTCAAGCAATGGCTGCAGGACTGGATGCCCAGGCTGCTGGGCCAGACCGGCAACTTCGAGGTCATCGTCTTCGGCTTCGGCATGGTGCTGCTGCTGCATCGCGCGCGCAGCGGCCTGTGGCCGGTGCTGACGCGCTGGATCCGGGTGAAGAAGCCCGTGCGCCAACTGGACTTGAACGCCGAGCCTTTGCCCCGCAAGCCGATGCCGCCGCGCGGCGAAGTGGTGCTGAAGGCCGTGGACGTGACCCGCAAGTTCGGCGGTCTGGTCGCCAACAACGCCATGAACCTGGAGATCCGGGCGGGCGAGATCCTGGCGCTGATCGGCCCCAACGGGGCCGGCAAGAGCACGATGTTCAACCAGATTTCTGGCGTGGACACGCCGACCTCGGGTCAAGTCACGTTGCTGGGCCAAGCAGTGGCGGGCGTCGGCGCGCGCAAGATCGCCCGGCTAGGCCTGTCGCGCACCTTCCAGCACGTGCGCCTGCTCTCGCGCATGAGCGTGCTGGAGAACGTGGCCATCGGCGCCCACTTGCGCGGACATCGTGGCGTGCTGCCGGCCGCCTGGCGGCTGGACCGCCCCGAGGAATCCCGCCTGCTGGCCGAAGCGGCGCGGCAGGTGGAGCGGGTGGGGCTGGGCAAGCATCTGCATGACGAAGCCGGTTCGCTGGCGCTGGGGCAGCAACGCATCCTGGAGATCGCGCGCGCCCTGGCCTCCGACCCGTGCATCCTGCTGCTGGACGAGCCCGCGGCCGGCCTGCGTTATCAGGAAAAGTGCGAATTGGCCGAGCTGTTGAAGAAGCTGCGTGCTGAAGGCATGGCCATCCTGCTGGTCGAGCACGACATGGACTTCGTGATGGGTTTGGTGGATCGCGTGGTGGTCATGGACTTCGGCGAAAAGATCGCCGAGGGGCTGCCTGCCGAGATCCAGCACAACCCCGCGGTGCTGGAAGCCTACCTGGGCGGAGTGGAATGATGAGTGCGAAACTGCTGGAAGTGCGCGACCTGCGCGTCGCCTACGACAAGGTTGAAGCCGTGTCGGGCATCAGCCTCACGGTGGGCGAAGGCCAGATCGTGACCGTGATCGGCCCCAATGGCGCCGGCAAGACCACCCTGCTGTCCGCCATCATGGGCGTGCTGCCCTCGAGCGGGCAGATCGTGTTCGGCGGCAAGGCCCAGGCGCACGCCGAGATTGAGGAAATGGTGGCGGCCGGCATGAACCTGGTGCCAGAAAAGCGCGAGCTCTTCGCTGAAATGACGGTGGAAGACAACCTGATGCTGGGCGCGTTCCACCGCTTTCGCTGTGGCCAGCGAGACCAGGACAAGACACTGGCCGAGGTCTACGCGCTGTTTCCCCGACTGAAGGAACGCCACGCCCAGTTGGCCGGCACCCTGTCCGGCGGCGAACGCCAGATGCTGGCCGTGGGCCGCGCGCTGATGGCCAAGCCGCGCCTCTTGATGCTGGACGAACCCAGCCTGGGGCTGGCGCCGCGCATCGTGCGGGAAGTGTTCCGCATCGTCGCGCGGCTGCGCGAGATGGGCGTGTCCATCCTGCTGATCGAGCAGAACGCCCGCGCGGCCCTGCAGGTGGCCGATTACGCGTACGTGCTGGAGACCGGCACGGTCACGCTGGAAGGGCCCGCGGCGGAAGTCGCGGTGGATCCGCGTGTGGTCGAGGTGTATCTGGGGCTGGGACACGGCGCGCCGGCGGCGGCGCCTGCCTGAGGCCCCCGCGCCGGCGGCGCATGCGCCTACGCCACGCCGCGCCGGCGGTCGCGGCGGTAGAGCGCATAGCCCACGGGCCACGTCGCCGCCACCATGAAGGTCGCCGCCGGGTTCGTCAGCCGGTAGGCCTGCACGGCCGTGGGCACGCCGGAGTGCTTCAGGTGAAGGCGGAAACGCGTATAGCGCGCGGCCGCCATGATGAATTCGCGCGGCCGGAAGCGGAAGAACTCCAGATGGTGCTGCAGCATGTCCCAGGCCAGCAGGTACAGGCCCTGCGCATTGTTGGCCACCGACACGGCGCCCTGGCTCAGGCCGCCCGGCGTGTCATGGTAGGTGCGCACCACGCGGTTGATGAAGCGGCTGAGATAGCCAGCGCGCGCCACCGCCCACCACACCAGGCTTTCCGGCACAAAGCCCGCGACATCCTCGGGAAAGGGATATTTCCTGAGAATGTCGGTGCGCATACAGCCGAATTTCTCGCCCTTGATGCGATAGCGGAAATACACGTCCACCGCCGTGCTGTCGAACACGTCCTGCGGATAGCGGTCGCCGACGATGCTGCCGTCGGGGCGCGCGCACAGGCCGGTGACGGCCACATAGGAATCGCGCCTGGCAGGTGGAATGCTTTCCCAGGCGTCCTTGAACGTGGCCAGCGCGTCGGGCGGCATTTCGTCGTCGCTGTCCAGGCCGACGATCAGTTGGCCGCGCGCTTCCCGCACGCCGCGGTTGAATGCGGTTTTCTTGTGTTGGTTGTTCTGCCAGACGTAGCGGATCGGAAAATCGGCGCGCGTCTGCCAATCCAGGATGGAATCGTGGGTGTTGTCGGTAGAGCCATCGTCCACCACCACCCATTCGAAGTCCCTGAATGTCTGCCGGGAAAGCGATTCGTACACCCGGTGCAACGTACCCGCCCGGTTGTAGGTGGGCGTCAGAACGGTGAAAAACGTTGGTGTATCGGTCATGCCTGCTATGCCCCTTTGCGATCTCCGTGACACCGCTGCGGTCTTGGTCTTAACTGTTTTCGCCTGAAGTGTAGGGGATATGCCTGCGCTAACCGATGCCGACCCATTCGAATTTGCAATCAAATCTGTCAACCCCTGCATTTTTTGACGAGTATTCCGGACCTTTAAGCGTTGGGCGGGGCGCGGGAGTGGCGTAAACTCGGGCGGCCAAATCCGGAATGCCTATGGAAGCTTCGACCGTCCAGCTCAATGACATCGCCCTATTCGTAGAGGTTGCCAAGCGCAAGAGCTTCAGCCTTGCGGCGCGCGCGCTGGACATGCCCACGTCGACGTTGTCGCGCCGCATCAACGAACTGGAACGCGCGATCGGCCTGCGGCTGATCAACCGCAATACCCGCAGGCTGGACCTGACCGAGGCCGGCGCGGCCTATATGCGCCGCTGCCAGGGCCTGATCGACGAAGCCCGCCTGGCGCACGAGCAGCTGCTGTCGCTGTCGGGCGGCCCGTCAGGCAATCTGCGGGTGTCCATGCCCTACAGCCTGGCGATCTGGCTGCTGCCGGAAACCATCAACGACTTCACCGACCGCTACCCGGAAGTGGAGTGCGAGTTCGACCTGAGCATGATGACCGCGTCCGACGCGCAAGGCACGCCGTTCGACGTGGTGCTGCGCTTTGGCCGCAACACGGACTATCCCCTGGCCGCCGTCGACACGGGCAACGGCAATGGCAACGGCGCGGCCGTCGGTCGCAGCGATGGCGCCGTGGTGCAGGAACTGGTGTCGCTGAACAATTACCTGTATGCGTCCGACCGCTACCTGGAACGCTATGGCGAACCCAAGACGCCCGGCGACCTGACGCAGCACCAATGCCTGCGCACCACCATCGACGATGCGCATTCACATTGGACGTTGCACAACGGCACGGTCAGCGAGGTCGTGCCGGTCAGCGGCCATCTGGCCGCCAACAACATGAGTATCGCGGGCACGCTGGCCGGCCTGGACCTGGCCATCACGCGCATGCCGCACTGCCAGGCGCTGGATCCGATCATCAAGCGCAATTCGCTGCGCCGCGTGCTGCCGGGCTGGTCGGTGGACCCGATCTCGATCTACGTGGTGTACCCGTCCAGCATCCAGCCCGCGAAGACCCGGGCGTTCATGGATTTCATCAAGCCCAAGCTCGGGCCGGCGGGGCAGTGACGGGCCGGCGCCGCGCGCCGCCCCCCCAAAGCCCCGCCCCAAAAGAAAAATCCCCGCACAGCTTGCGCCATGCGGGGATTTTTCAGATCAGGGCGTTGATTAGACGCGCTTGATCTTTTCCAGCATCTTGAAAACACCCTTGGGCGACTTGACGAACAAGCGCTTGAAAGCCTTGCCCAAGCAACGGCGTTCCAGGGTGTTACGACGCACGCGTTTGCGTTCAGCCATGTTGATTCTCCTGTTGAATTTGCGGAAAGTGGCCCGCACAACCGGAAATAGGGCTGGCGGAAAAAATTCGGATAACTTGGCATTTTAGCCTGAAATCCTTGGGCAGCGCCAATTGGGGCGGAAGACGGGGCGCTGGGCGGCGACACAATCCGTCCCCGAATCCCCTGCCCCCTGCTGTCAGCGCCTAGCCCGCCAGCGATTTCAGCCGTTCCAGCACCTGTTCCGCGCGCGGCAGCGGATCGACCGCGCCATAGCCCAACGTGGACAGCGCCGCCGCCGCGTTGGCGTAGCGCACCGCGTCTTCCCAGGAATCGCCCTGGCAGCGACGCGCCAGCAGGCTGCCCGCGAAGCAATCGCCCGCGCCCGTGGCGTCCACCGCCTCCACGCGCAAGGCCGCGACCGGCGTCCGGGTGCGCCCGTCGTCGATGATGGAGCCGTCCTTGCCCAGTTTCAGCACCACCACGCCTGCCGCGCCGCCGTCGCGGATCCAGTCCAGCGTGCGTTCGGGGTCATCGTTGCCGGTCAGGTGCTGCATGTCGTCCATGCTGGGCAGGAACACGTCGGCTTCGCGCATGGCCTCGCGCAGGACGGCGCGGGCGCGGTCCACCGGCCACAGCCGCAGGCGCAGGTTCGAATCCAGGCTGACCTGCGCGCCCGCGGCATGCGCGCGGGCGATGGCGGCGAATACGGTATCGCAGGCGCTGGTGCTGATCGCCATGCTGATGCCCGACACGTGCAGGAAACGGCTGCGCTCGATCAGGCCGCTTTGCAGCAGGGCCGGCGTCATCAGGCTGGCTGCCGAACCGCGGCGCAGGTAGCTGAAGGCATGGCCGTCGGGGCCGTGCTGCACGAAATACAGGCCGGTGTGCGCATCGTCGTCCGTCTGCACCCCCGACGTATCCACGCCTTCGGACCGCCACAAGTCCAGGAACTGCGCCCCGAACGCGTCATTGCCCACGCGGGTCAGGTAGGCGCAGCGCGCGCCCTGGCGGGCAGCGGCGATGACCGCGTTGGACGTATCGCCGCCAAAGCCCTGCAGATACTGCAGCTGGCCCTTGTGCGTCTGGTTCAGTTCGACCAGCGGTTCGCCCAGCGCGACGATGTCGAAATCAGCCATGGGCGGCCTCGCGGGTTCGGGTGATCTGGGCGACCAGCGCCGCCGTGTCGCGCGCGGCGAACGCGGCCTTGTCGTACAGGTTGCTGCCGATGCCCACCAGGTTGGCGCCGGCCGCGAAGTACGCGCCCATGTTGTCCTGGGTGATGCCGCCCGTGGGGCAGAAGATCGTATCCGGGTAGACGGACTTCAGCGCGGCCAGGTGCTTGGGGCCACCGGTGTCCGCCGGAAACACCTTCACCACGTCCACGCCGGCGCGGCGGGCGGCCAGCACTTCGGTGGGCGTGAACGCGCCCAGCAGGCACAGGGCATCGGCCGCGTGCGCCATGTCCACGATTTCGGTCGCCAAGGCGGGCGACACCAGGAAGTCGGCCCCTGCCACCAGCGCCTCGCGCGCCTGGGTTTCGTCCAGCACCGTTCCCACGCCCAGCAGCAGGCTGGCGCCGTGCTTGTCGCGCAGCGCGCGCACCAGGTCGGTCACGCCGGGAATCGTCCAGGTCAGCTCAAGCGTGGTGCAGCCGGCCGCCACGGCGATTTCGGCGGCATAGGCAGCGGTGGCCGCGTCCGAGTAGCGCAGCACGGGCACGACCCGGGCGGCCAACAGGGCGGATAGCTTGGAGGCGATGGGAGCGGATGCGGTCATGGAATTCCTCTGGAGCGGGCGGTCAGACGCCGCCGGACGATGCCGGCAGGACGGCGAGTTTGGCCGCGGCGGCGTCGCGCAGCCGCAGCAAGGGATCGATATAGGCGGCTTGCGGGTCGTCGCGCCGCCGGAACAGCAAGGTGCTGACGCTGACGCCCGCCACGGGCCGGCCGGCCGCGTCGCACAGCGCCACGCCGTAGCAGACGATGCCGGCTTCATTTTCCTCGTTGTCCATGGCGTAGCCGCGGGCGCGATCCCCGTCCAGCACGGCCCGCAGGGCCGGCAGGCTGGTCACGGTGCCGGGCATGCGCGCCGGCAGCGGCAGGTCGCGCAGCAGGCGCTCGCGGGCGGCGTCGTCCAGGGCGGCCAGATAGGCCTTGCCGACCGCGCTGGAATGCAACGCCACCGACGATCCCACGCGCGACACCATGCGCACCGGGCCCGGACTTTCCAGCTTGTCGATATAGATCATTTCCTGGCCGGCAGGCACTGCCAGGTGCACGGTTTCGCCGGTGGCGTCACGCAGGGCCTGCAGGTCTGGCGCCAGCGCGGCGCGCAAGTCGAACTGCGACCAGGCACGGCTGGCTAGCGACATCAGGCGCGTCCCCAGGCGGTAGACACCGCCGGTTTCGGCCACCATGCCCTGCTCGGCCAGCGCGGCCACGATGCGATAGACGGTGGGTCGCGGATAGCCGCAGCTGCGCGCAAGCGAGGCCGCCGTCGGCGGCTGGGGCGCGTCGGCCACCGCCTGCAGCACGGTCATGAACTTGGCAAACGCCGCAGCGCCCGCGACCTTGGTTTCCGACAAGAACGTCCCCAAATAGTGGCAACCAGCCCTTAACTATGAACACACAGAATTCGCAAGGCAAACAGCGCGAATGTCAGACGAATCTGCGATACTGTTTATTTGTACAGCTAGTTAGCCTATGAATGTCCATATTATGGACAGTCGACTCACAATATAGGCAATTATTCCATATCGCCGCGCTCGAAACCAGCGAAGGGTTATCGCTCGGGCAGGCGGCTTCCTCAGGCTACGATACCGTCCATGAGCTCCCAAATCCGCATCGTTGGCGCACGCCAGAACAATCTCAAGAACCTGGACCTGACTATCGCCACCGGCGAACTGGTCGTTGTGACGGGCGTGTCGGGGTCCGGCAAGAGTTCGCTGGCCTTCGACACGCTGTACGCCGAGGGGCAGCGGCGCTACGTGGAAACCTTCTCGCCCTACGCGC
This sequence comes from Achromobacter sp., assembly GCF_057314935.1. NCBI lineage: Bacteria > Pseudomonadati > Pseudomonadota > Betaproteobacteria > Burkholderiales > Alcaligenaceae > Achromobacter > Achromobacter sp. Next base: position 15,634 of record NZ_DBHKZA010000054.1, on the reverse strand, counting down.
GCCAGTTCCTGGACCGCATGGACAAGCCGCAGGTGGACCGCATCGAAGGCATCCTGCCGGCCATCGCCATCGACCAGACCAACCCGGTGCGCAGCTCGCGCAGCACGGTCGGCACGATGACCGAACTGAACGACCACCTGAAGCTGCTGTTCGCGCGCGGCGCGCGGCTGTACTGCCGCGGCTGCGGCAAGGTGGTGCGCCGCGACACGCCGGACTCCATCTACCACTCGCTGGCCGAACGCGCCGCGGTGGCGGGTGACCCGCGCCTGGTCGTGACCTTCCCCATCGCCGTGCCCGCCAACTTCACCGAAGACGAAGTGCGCGGCTTTCTTGAGCAGCAGGGCTACACCCGCGTGCACGCCGAGGAAACCGCTGTGCCGCGCGCCACCGCCGCGGCCAAGGGCGCGAAGGCGGCGAAAGGCGCCAAGAAGGGCAAGGCCGCCAAGGATGCCGGCGAAGAACGCCGCATCCTGCACGTCATCCAGGACCGTTTCCGCTTTGCGGGCACCGAACGCGAACGCGTGATGGAAGCGCTGGACACCGCGTTGCGCATGGGCGCCGGGCATCTGGCCGTCTACGTGATGGACGCCGAAGGCGGCGACGCGGAAATCTGGAAATACAGCGACCGCCTGCACTGTGCCGACTGCAACATCGAATACACCGACCCGCTGCCCAGCAGCTTCTCGTTCAATTCGCCGCTGGGCGCCTGCGAGTCCTGCCGCGGCTTCGGCCGCGTGATCGGCATCGATTTCGGCCTGGTCATCCCGGACGAGAACAAGACTCTGCTGGAAGGCGCCATCAAGCCGTGGACCACGCCGTCCTACAAGGAATGCCAGGACGAGCTGCAGAAGTACGCGCCGCGCGCGGGCGTGCCGCTGGGCGTGCCCTGGAAGTCGATGAGCGAAGAGCACAAGCGCTGGGTGCTCTACGGCACCCCCGACTGGAAGGGCGGCAACGACGCCTGGAAGCACCAATGGTACGGCGTGCAGCGCTTTTTCGACTGGCTCGAAACCAAGGCCTACAAGATGCACGTGCGCGTGCTGCTGTCGAAGTACCGCAGCTACACGCCCTGCCCCACCTGCAACGGCGCTCGCCTGAAACCCGACGCGCTGCTGTGGCGCCTGGGCACCAAGGAAGAGGCCGATACGGTGCTGCCGCCGGACGACGGCCGCTACCAGCGCTTCATGCCGGTCGGCGCCAACTGGACGCGCGACCAGCTGAACCACCTGGGCGGCCTGTCGATCCATGACGTGATGCTGCTGCCCATCGAGCGGGTGCGGCGCTTTTTCGACGAGCTGTCGTTTTCGGGCGCGCTGGACGCGGCCACCGACCTGCTCATGACGGAAGTGCGCGCGCGCCTGAAGTTCCTGTGCGACGTGGGCCTGGGCTACCTGACGCTGGACCGCCAGAGCCGCACCCTGTCGGGCGGCGAAGTCCAGCGGATCAACCTGACGACCGCGCTGGGCACTTCGCTGGTGAACACGCTGTTCGTGCTGGACGAACCCTCCATCGGCCTGCACCCGCGCGACATGCATCGCGTGGTGGAAGTCATGCACCGCCTGCGCAACGCCGGCAACACGCTGGTGGTCGTGGAACACGATCCGCAGGTCATGGTGGCCGCGGACCGCATCATCGACATCGGCCCTGGCCCCGGCGAACGCGGCGGCTACATCGTTTTCGACGGATCGCCCAAGCAGTTGCGCGCCGCCGACACGCTGACGGGCAATTACCTGGGCGGGCGCCAGCGCGTGGAAGCGCCGCGTCCGATGCCGGTCGCCAAGAACACGCCGCGGCTGCTGCTGGAAGGCGTCAACGCGCACAACCTGAAGAATGTCTCGGTGGAATTGCCGCTGGGCCGCCTGGTCTGCGTGACCGGCGTGTCCGGTTCGGGCAAGTCCACGCTGGTGCAAGACGTGCTGTACCCCGCCCTGCTCAAGCAAAAGGGCAAGCCGTCGGAAGCGCCCGGGGCGTTTGACCGACTGCTGGGCGCCGAGCAGATCGCCGAGGTCGTCATGGTGGACCAGACGCCCATCGGCAAGACGGCGCGCTCCAACCCCGCCAGCTATGTGGGCGCCTTTGACGCCATCCGCAAGCTGTTCGCCCAGGCCCCGCTGGCGCGCGAGCGCGCCTACACGGCCGGCACGTTCAGCTTCAACGGTGGCGACGGCCGCTGCCCCACTTGCGGCGGCACCGGCTTCGAGCACGTGGAAATGCAGTTCCTGTCCGACGTGTACCTGCGCTGCCCCGATTGCGACGGCAAACGCTTCCGCCCCGAAGTGCTGGAAGTGCGTGTCGAACACCTGGGCAAGAGCGCGTCCATCGACGAAGTGCTGGCCATGACGGTCAGCGAAGCGCTGGACTTCTTCAAGGGCCTGCGCGACGTGCAGACGGGCCTGGCGCCGCTGGCCGACGTGGGCCTGGAATACGTGCGGCTGGGCCAGCCCGTGCCGACGCTGTCGGGCGGCGAGGCGCAGCGCCTGAAGCTGGCCGGCCACCTGGCCGAAGCCGCGCGCAGCGGCATCTCCACCGCCAAGGTCGCCAAGAAGGGCAGCCTGTTCCTGTTCGACGAGCCCACCACCGGCCTGCACTTCGACGACGTCGCGCGCCTGATGCGCGCCTTCCGCAAGCTGCTGGCCGCCGGCCACACGCTGCTGGTCATCGAACACAACCTGGACGTGATCCGCGCCGCCGACTGGCTGATCGACCTGGGCCCGGAAGGCGGCGACGCCGGCGGCCTGGTGCTTGGCGTGGGCACGCCGCAAGACTTGATGGACAACCCCAAGTCCCACACCGGCGCCGCGCTGCGCGACTACGAAGTCAGCATCCTGCCGGCCGACGTGGTCGTGACCAGCGACGCCGACGCGCAGGAAGTCGAGCAGGCCGGCCTGACGGCCCGCATCGCCGAACCCGCCGCGACGTACGGCCAAGCCAACGGCGCGGGCGAAGGCACGCCGCTGCAATCCGTGATGCGCGCGCGCCGCCACGGCAACATGGCGATCGAGATCCGAAACGCGCGCGAGCACAACCTGAAGAACATCAGCGTCGAGATCCCGCACGACAAGTTCACCGTGATCACCGGCGTGTCCGGCTCGGGCAAGTCCACGCTAGCCTTCGACATCCTGTTCAACGAAGGCCAGCGCCGCTACCTGGAATCGCTGAACGCGTACGCCCGCGCCATCGTGCAACCGGCGGGCAAGCCGGACGTGGACGCCATCTTCGGCATCCCGCCCACCGTCGCCATTGAACAGCGCACCAGCCGCGGGGGCCGCAAGTCCACCGTGGCCACGATGACGGAAATCCACCATTTCCTGCGCCTGCTGTATGTGAAGCTGGGCACGCAGTACTGCCCTGACTGCAACGTGGCCGTCGAGCCGCAGAACACGGACCAGATCGTGGCCCGTCTGCTGCGCGACCACAAGGGTGAGCATATCGGCCTGCTGGCACCGCTGGTCACGGCACGCAAGGGCTACTACACGGACCTGGCCAAGTGGGCCGGTTCCAAGGGCCATACGCACCTGCGCGTGGACGGCGAGTTCATCCCCGTGGCCCCATGGCCGCGCCTGGACCGCTATAAGGAACACACCATTGAACTGCCCGTGGCGGACGTGGTGGTCGACCCGGCCAACGAAGCCGACCTGCGCGCCGCGGTCAAGAGCGCGCTGGAAAACGGCCAGGGCGTGATGTCGGTGGTGTGGCCGGTGAACAAGCTGCACGAAGCGCTGAACAGCGAATTGCAGCAACAGCATTTCTCGGTCAAGCGCGCGTGCCCGTCTTGCGGCACCAGCTTCCCCGAACCCGATCCGCGCCTGTTCTCGTACAACTCCAAACACGGCTGGTGCACGGGCTGCTTCGGCACGGGCCTGCAATTGCAAGGCTTCGACGAAGAGCAGACCGGCGAGGAAACCGCGTGGAACGCCTGGTATGAAGGCGAGGCCAAGGCTTGCACGCAATGCGACGGGCAGCGCCTGAACCGCGTGGCGCGCGCAGTGCGCTGGCGCGACAAGTCGATCGCCGAACTGGCGTCGCTGCCTGTGTCGGACGCGCACACGTTCTTCACCGGACTGGTGGCGCGCGGCCGCGAAGGGGAGATCGCCCGAGACATCCTCACGGAAATCCGCGGCCGCCTGAACTTCATGCAGGAAGTTGGACTGAACTACCTGGCGCTGGACCGCGCCGCCCCGACGCTGTCGGGCGGCGAGGCGCAACGCATCCGGCTGGCCGCGCAGTTGGGCTCCAATCTGCAGGGCGTCTGCTATGTGCTGGACGAGCCCACCATCGGCCTGCATCCGCGCGACAACCGCATCCTCTTGAATGCGCTGGCCCGCCTGGAAGAAAACGGCAACACGCTGGTGGTGGTGGAGCATGACGAAGACACGATCCGCCGCGCCTCGCACGTGATCGACATCGGGCCGGGTGCGGGCATCCGCGGCGGCCGCGTGGTCGCGGAAGGCTCCGTGCAGGACCTGATGGATGCGCCGGAATCCGTCACCGGGCGTTATCTGAAAACGCCGCTGCAGCACCCGCTGCAAGGACGTCGCGCGGTCGAGGCCGACACGCCGATGATCGAGATCCGCGGCGCGCGCTTGCACAACCTGCGTAGCGTGGACGCCAAGATCCCGGTAGGCCGCCTGAGCGTCGTGACGGGCGTGTCCGGTTCCGGCAAGTCCACGCTGGCGCGCGAGGTGCTGCTGGACAACCTGAGCCAGGCCGTCTCGCAAGGCAAGTCGCCGGGCTGGGCAGGCTGCGAAAGCATCAAGGGCTGGGAAGCCATCGACCGCGTGCTGGAAGTGGACCAGACGCCCATCGGCAAGACGCCGCGCTCGTGCCCGGCCACCTATGTGGGCTTCTGGGACGACGTGCGCAAGCAGTTCGCCGATACCCGCGAAGCCCGCATGCGCGGCTGGACGGCGGCGCGGTTCTCGTTCAATACCGGCGACGGCCGCTGCCCGGTCTGCGAAGGCCAAGGCATGCGCACCATCGAAATGAACTTCCTGCCGGACGTGAAGGTGCCTTGCGACGCATGCAACGGCGCGCGCTTCAACAGCGACACGCTCAGCGTGAAGATGCGCGAAAAGAACGCCGGCGAGCTGCTGTCCATGGAAGTGGACGACGCCATCGGCTACTTCGCGGCGCACCCGAAGATCCATCGCCCGCTGCAGCTGATGCAGGACGTGGGGCTGGGCTACCTGACGCTGGGCCAGCCCTCGCCCACCCTGTCGGGCGGCGAAGCGCAGCGCATCAAGCTGGTGACCGAACTGTCCAAGGCGCGCCTGACCGACGGCCTGATCAAGACCGGCCGCGCCTCGCGCATCCCGCACACGCTGTACGTGCTGGATGAACCGACGGTGGGCTTGTCGATGGCCGACGTGGAAAAGCTGATCCATGTGCTGCACCGCCTGGTGGAAGCGGGCAACACGGTCGTGGTGATCGAGCATAATCTGGACGTCATCGCCGAAGCCGACTGGCTGCTGGACCTGGGCCCCGAAGGCGGCACGGGCGGCGGCCAGCTGGTTGCCGAAGGCTCGCCGGAACATGTGATGACCCTGGCCGACCACTCCCACACCGGGCGCGTCCTGACGGAATTCCTGGCACATCAACCGCAGTAATACGCATGGATTGTCGTTTTGAAGACCGGCTGGCCGGCCGTGCGCGGCGATTCGAGGGCTTTTGCTCCCGCATCGAAGCGCGCGCTGCGGCCGACGTCGCCCCTGCGCTGGCGGCCATCGAGGCCGCGCGGCGGCAGGGGCGATGGATCGCCCTGTTGCTGGATTACGAATTGGGCGAATGGCTGTTGCCCGAAGCCGCCCTGGCCCCGCCCGCCGGCCCTTGGACGCCCCCGCGCGACGACGGCCGCCCCCGCCTGACCGCGCTGGTGTTCGAGCGCAAGATCGAAGAGGCCCCTTGGGACGCGCCCGATGCCGCCAGCACGCCCGCGTCCATCAGCCTGCCGGCTCCGCGCATGACCGAAGCGGACTACGTGCGCCAGATCGATGCCATCCGCGGCCTGATCGGCGATGGCGAGCTCTATCAGGTCAATTTCACGCAACCGCTGGATCTGCAGTACCAGGGAGATCCCTCCACGCTCTACCGCCGCATCGCCGCCCGCAACCCGGTGGCGCACGGCGCGTTCATCCAGGACGGCGACCGCACGGTGCTGTCTTTTTCGCCCGAGCTCTTTGTGCGGCGGGAAGGCCCGCGGCTGACGACCCGCCCCATGAAAGGCACCGCGCCGCGCCACGCCGATCCCGTCGAGGACGCGCGCCTGGGCCAGGAATTGCTGGCCAGCGAAAAGAACCGCGCCGAAAACCTGATGATCGTGGACCTGCTGCGCAACGACCTGGGCCGGCTGGCCGAGCCGGGTTCGGTCAAGGTCGATGCGCTGTTCTCGCTGGAACGCTACCCCACGGTCTGGACCATGACGTCCACCGTCTCGGCGCTGGCGCCGGACGCCACGCTTGAAGACGTGCTTTACGCCCTGTTCCCTTGCGGCTCGATCACGGGCGCGCCCAAGGTGGCCGCCATGCGCCGCATCCGCCAAATGGAAGCCGCGCCGCGCGGGCTGTACTGCGGCAGCGTGGGCTGGCTGGCGCCGGACGGCGATTTTTCGTTGAACGTGGCGATCCGCACCCTGGTGCTGGACCCGGCCGGCCACGGCGTCTACAGCGTGGGTGGCGGCATCGTGCACGATTCGAATCCCGCGGAGGAATGGCAGGAATGCCATTGGAAGGCCCGGATTTTGCGCGCCTGACGATGTCGCCGCAGGATGGGTGGGGCGCGAGAGTTCTCAAACAAGAACCCCGGTGCGCAACGCGCGTAACCCATCCTACCGGGACGGCGGCAGCAGTAGTAGCATAGAGCGCGGCCCCGCCCGCCTTTCCAGGAGAGTCCCATGCAACCCGAATTGATCGAGACCATCCTGGTCGATGCCGAACAACGCGTGCCCCTGCTGACCCGCCACTTGCAGCGCCTGGAGGCGTCGTGCAAGGCGCTGGGCTATGCCTGGGGCGGACGCTCGGTGGAAGGCGACATCATGATCGCCGCGATGGGTCTCGTCACCCCCGGCCCGCACCGCCTGCGCCTGCTGGTGGCCCGCGACGGCTCCCGCCATATCCAGACCGCCCGGCTGCCGCCGCTGCCCGCCGTCCAGGAAGTGATGCTGGCGCCCGAGGCGCTGCGTTCCTCGGAACCGCTGCTGCGCTACAAGACCACGCACCGCCCCTGGTACACCAAGACGATCGAATGGCTGCCCGCGCACCCGCACATCTTCGACCTGCTGTACCTGAACGAGCGCGGCGAGCTGTGCGAAGGCAGCCGCAGCAACGTGTACCTGCGCATGGATGGCCACTGGTACACCCCGCCGGTCGATAGCGGCTGCCTGCCAGGCGTGCAGCGCGGCGAATTGCTGGACACGGGCAATGTCCGCGAACGTGTGCTGACGCTGGCCGACCTGCACGCCGCCGACGAGATCCGCTTATCCAATGCCCTGCGCGGCTGGTTCACCGTCACGCTGCGGGAAGCCTGAGCCCTGGACGCGGACACGCGCCGATTGCCAAACCTGCGCCGCTGAATAATAATTGATACTCATTCTTATTGACATCATGTCAGCGGTTCCATCGTGTCCTCCCCCCGCCTTGCGGCACCCGCCTGCATCGAATCCCTGTATTGCGACCATCACGGCTGGCTGCAGGAATGGTTGCGACGCCGCCTGGGCAACGCGTTCGACGCGGCCGATATCGCGCACGACACGTTCGTGCGCCTGTTCCGCAACCAGGAACCGATCCGCGAGCCGCGCGCGTTCCTGACCACCATCGCCCACGGGCTGGTCGTGAACCATTGGCGCCGCCAGGACCTGGAACGCGCCTACCACGACACGCTGGCCACGGTCGCCGACACTCACCTGCCCTCGCCTGAAGAGCGTGCGCTGCTGATGGACGCCCTGTGCGAGCTGGACGCGCTGCTGAACCGGTTGAATCCCAAGGCCCGCACCGCTTTTTTGCTGGCGCACCTGGAAGGCCGCACGTATATCGAGATCGCCGAACAGCTGCAGGTATCCGAGCGCATGGTGAAGAAGTACATGGCGCAGGCGATGCTGCAGTGCCTGACCTCAAGCCTGGCGCCGGCGCCGGACGTGCCATGACGCCCGCCCGCGGCGCGCCTCCCAGCTTCAAGGTATTGCAGGAAGCCGCCGAATGGTTTGCGGTGCTGCGCGCGCCCGCGGTGCCTGCCGATGAGCGGATGCGCTGGCGGCAATGGCACGATGCGGACCCCGCCCATCAACTGGCCTGGAGCCAGGTCGAGGCCATCAGCGGCAAGTTCCAGAATGTGCCGGGCGGCGACAACCCGATGGCGCACCGCCTGCTGGACGCCGCGGCGGCCAAGCGCGCCCAGCGCCGCCGCGCCATGAAGATGTTGACCCTGCTGTGCGGGACCGCCCTGGGCGTCTGGGCGGGCGCGCAGACTGCGCCTTGGCGCGTCTGGACGGCCGAGCATGCCACCGGCCTGGGCGAACGGCGCCAGATCCGCCTGGCCGACGGCGCCAGCGTCTGGCTCAATACGGATAGCGCAATCGACGTGGACTACGGCGGGGATCTGCGGCGCATCAAGCTGATCGCGGGCGAAATCCTGATCGACACCGCGCCCGACTTCCAGTCTCCCGCCCGGCCCTTCGTGGTCGACACGGCCGAAGCGCGGCTGCGGGCGTTAGGCACCCGCTACAGCGTCTTCCAGGAGGACGGCACCAGCGTCGTCGCGGTGTTTGACGGCGCGGTAAGCGTCGAGCCGTTGCAGGCAGGCGCCCGCCCCGTCTTGCTGCACGCCGGCCAGCAATCCCGCGTTACCCGGACCGGCGCCGACGCGGCCGTACCTGCCGACGAGGCCCGCCGCTCCTGGTCCAACGGACTGATCGTCGCCGAAAACATGCGCCTGGGCGACTTCATTGCCGAACTGTCGCGCTACCGGCGCGGCTATCTGGCATGTGCGCCGGAAGTGGCCGACCTGCGGATCGTCGGTGCCTATGCCGTGGCGGACACCGACCGGGTCCTGGCCGCGCTGGCGGCCACGCTGCCGGTGCGCGTGCGAGCCTCCTTGCCCTGGTGGGTCGTGGTGGTGCCAAAGTAATTCGCGCGCGGCGCAAATATTTCCACGCGGAGGTTCCCTTTTCGATGCCCGCGTTTGGCATACGGGGTGAAGACCGACTTTTCTCCCTATCGACAAGGCCCCGCCATGCATCCGTCACCCCCCCTCCGCCGCGCCCTCCTGTCGCTGGCGGTCCGTTCCGCCTTGCCGGGCATCGCCCTGGCCGCGGCCGCACCGGCCGTGGCGCAGACCGCGCAATCCGCGCCGGCCGAGCGCGACTACGACATCGCGCCCGGCGCGCTAAGCCGGGTGCTGACGCAGTTCGCGGCGCAGGCCGGCATCCAGGTGTCGGTGGACGCATCGCTTACCGCCGGCCGCGGCAGCCCCGGCCTGCGCGGCAGGCAGTCGGTGCAAGGCGGCCTGAACGCGCTGCTGGCGGGAACGGGGCTTGATGCCGTCAACCGGGGCGGCGGCGAATTCACGCTGCGCGCCAGCCTTACGCCCGGCGTGACGACCTTGCCCAGCGTCACCGTCACCGGGTCGGCCACTGCCGCCTTGCAGCAGGACGGGCTGGCCAGCGACGGTTACCGCTCGGGGACCTTGTCTTCCGTCGGTGCCCTGGGCGGCATGGATTGGCAGCATACGCCCTACGCCTTCAACGTCGTGTCGCGGGAACTGCTGCAGAACGTACAGGCCCAATCGCCTGACGACGTCTACAAGATCAGTCCGTCCACCCTGTCGCAGACGCCGCAGATCAGCGGGTGGGCGCCGATGGTGAAGATCCGCGGCTTCAACAGCTACGACCGGGCCGAAGATGGCTTGCGCCGCTCTTACGGCTTTGCCGCGTCGCTGGAAGACAAGGAACGCGTTGAAATCCTGAACGGCTTGTCGGGATTCCTGTTCGGCGCCGCCTCGCCCGGCGGCATGGTGAACTACGTCAACAAGCGCCCCACGGCAGAGCGGCTGAACAGCATCACGGTGGGCAACTACGGTGGCAGCCAGTACTACGTGCATGGCGACTTCGGCGGCCCCGTCGACAGCAACGGCAAGGTCGGCTATCGCGTCAACCTGGTGCGCCAGGATGGCGATACTGCGGTGGATGACCAGAAGATCGACCGCACGCTGGCCAGCGCGGCACTGGACTTCAACATCACCGACCGCTTCAAGCTTGAGTGGGGCGCGACCTACGGCGATTACAAGATGCAGGCGCCCACAGCCTACTGGTTCTTCCAGGAAGGCGCGCCTCGCCCGACCCTGGACACCAGCAAGAACTGGAGCCAGCCCTGGATCCGTGACGAAACAGAAACCCGCAAGTGGATGGCCCGCGCGACCTACGAGGCCAGTGACAACCTGACGCTGCGCGTGGCCCATATCCGCGAATACCAGGACCGCCCGGTGCAATACCACAGCATGAATTCGGTGGCGGGACCGGGAGAATACTTGCAGCTGCGGCAGAAGGTCGGTCCGACCAAGACGGAATCCGAGTCCTGGCAGGCGTTGGCGGACCTCTCGTTCGCCACGGGGGCCGTCACCCACAAGGTCACCATGGGCTACTACGGCTTCACCGACCGGCAATGGCAAACCAGCTATTTCCCCCACACCGGCTATCAGGGCCCTTACGGGCTCGATTCGCCCACGCATGTGCCGGAACCTGGCTGGCCGTCCACGCCCAAGACGATGTACTTCTCGAACCGCGTGCGCAACGACAACTTCATGATCGGCGACCTGGTCCGGTTCAATGACCAATGGTCCGCGCTGGTCGGCATCAACCGCAGCACCATCCAGACCATCGACCGGCAACAGGACGGCAGCGCCAGCCAGCCCGACTACGACCGTGGCCGCAATTCGCCCAACGCGTCCCTGATCTTCACGCCGGCGCCGTGGTTGACGACGTACGCGACCTATATCGAGGGGCTGGAGCAAGGCGGCGTGGCGCCAGAAGAGGCCGCGAACCGCCTGCAGGTCATGCCGCCGATGCGCAGCAAGCAAAAGGAACTGGGCATCAAGGCCGAAGTGGGCAGCGTGCTCGTCAGCGGCGCGCTGTTCGATATCGAAAAGGCCTACGAATTCACCAACGGCGACAACATCTACGCCCAGGACGGCATCCAGCGCCATCGCGGTGCGGAGGTGTCGGCCGTGGGCAAGGTGACCGAGGCGTGGACCGTCATGGGCGGTGCCACCCTGCTTCACGCCCGCGTTGAAGGCGGCAGCAATGACGGCCAGGTTCCCATCAACGTGCCGAAATTCATGGCCAAGCTGTATTCGGAATATGCGCTGCCCTTCGCCCCCGGGCTAAGCGTAACCGGCGGCGTCTACCATGTCGGCAAGCAATGGGCCACGGACACCAATACCAGCCGCCTGCCGTCCTACACGACGTTCGACCTGGGCTTGCGCTACGCGGCAAAGGTGTCAGGACGCCCCTTGACGCTGCGCTTGAACGTCAACAACCTGACTGGCAAGGATTACTGGCTTAACAGCTACTACCTCGGCAGCCCCCGCAGCGTCGCGCTATCTGCCCAAGTCCAGTTCTGACCCCGCCTCAATCCGCGAACTCGTCCACCACCACTTGCCGCAACCACTGGTTGGCGGGTTCGCGGTGGCTGCGGGCGTGCCAGAACACGTTGATGACCGACGCCGGGATCTTCACCGGACAGGGCGCCGTCGCCAGGCCGAAGGGCCGACAGGCGCAGTCGGCAAAACGCTGCGGCACCACGGCGATCATGTCGGTGGCGGCCAGCACCGGCCCCACCGCCATGAAATGCGGCACCGTCAGTCGCAGGCGGCGGCGGATGCCGGCGTGTTCGATCACCTCGTCCACCACGCCGTGGCCCGTGCCTTCGGACACGATGGCCACGTGTTCGGCCGCCCGGAATTGCCTGGCGGATACGCCCGACCGCGCCAGCGGGTGGTCGCGCCGAAAGATGCACACGTAGGGCTGGCTGAACAGCTTGCGCTGGAAGAAGCCGCTTTTCAGGCCCGGCAGAAATCCCATGGCCAGGTCGATGCGGCCGCGCTCCATCTCGTCTTTCACGTCGATCGAGGTCGTGCGCACCGTCCGGATCGTGACGCCTGGCGCCGCGCCGTCCAGCGCCCGCATCAAACGCGGCAGGAAATAGGTTTCGCCCACGTCGTTCACGCCGATCACGAACGCCCGTTCGCTGCGCGCGGGATCGAAACGCGCCCGCGCGTTCAATGTGCTGTGCAGCGCGCCCAGCGCATCCGCGATGGGCTGGGCCAGGGACTCTGCGTACGGCGTGGGCACCATGCCGCGCGACGTCCGTAGAAACAACTCGTCGCCCAGCAACTTGCGCAGGCGCCCCAGCGCGTTGCTGACGCCGGGTTGCGAAATGCCCAGGCTCTGGGCCACGGCGGACACCCGGCCGTGCTTCTGCAGTTCATTGAAGACAACCAGCAGATTCAGGTCCACGTCTTTCAGGTTCATGCGCTTGTCTCCACCAATATTGATTTTGGTGATCTGCCTTATCAAGCAGATTCTATTTATTTATTCAGCGGTCTACCGGATGATGAGGCGACAACTGCCCGCGCCGATGCCGCGCCGGCCCTGCCCCGCCCTAACGGCGCAGATGGAAAATGGAGACAAGCCATGCAACCCGCCACGCCCTGTAGACCGGGCGGCCACCCCGGAGGCCGCCCATGAACGCCGACCAGCCGCTCAACTTCGTTCCGCCCTGGCAGGGCGACGGCTGCCACCGCATTCCCTTTGGCGTCTATACCGACGCCGCGCTGCACCAGCGCGAACTGGAACGCTTTTTCTACCGCGCGCATTGGAGCTACGTGGGCCTGGAGGCCGAAATCCCCAACCCGGGCGACTTCAAGCGCACCGCAGTGGGAGAACGGTCCGTCATCCTGCTGCGTGACAACGACGGGCAGGTGCGCGTCGTGGAAAACGTGTGCGCCCATCGCGGCGTGCAGTTCTGCCGCGAACGCGCCGGCAACCGCAGCGAATTCGTCTGCCCCTACCACCAGTGGAATTACGACCTGCAGGGCAACCTGATCGGCGTGCCCTTCCGGCGCGGCGTGAAGCAGGACGGCAAGGTGAACGGCGGCATGCCGCCTGATTTCAAGCCTGAAGAACACAGTCTGACCAAACTGGCCGTGGCTTGCCGCAACGGCGTGGTCTTTGCCTCGTTCGACCACGGCGTAGAGCCGCTGGAAGACTACCTGGGCCCCGACATCCTGCACTACTTCGACCGCGTCTTCGACGGCCGCGAACTGGTGATCCACGGTTACAGCCGCCAGCGCATTCCGGGCAACTGGAAACTGATGCAGGAGAACATCAAAGACCCCTACCATCCGGGCCTCTTGCATACCTGGTTCGTCACCTTCGGGCTCTGGCGCGCGGACAACCGGTCCGAACTGAAGATGGACCGCCACTTCCGCCACGCCGCCATGATCTCCACGCGCGGCCAGGGCGGCAAAGGCAGCGTCACCAGCGGCGTGTCCAGCTTCAAGGAGCAGATGGCGCTGAACGACGACCGCTTCCTGGACATCGTCCAGGAGCCCTGGTGGAACGGCCCCACCGCCGTACTCATGACGCTGTTTCCCAGCGTCATCATCCAGCAGCAAGTGAATTCGCTGTCCACCCGCCACATCCAGCCCGTGGGCCACGACGCTTTCGACTTCGTCTGGACCCATTTCGGCTTTGCCGACGACACGCCCGAGATGACACGCCGGCGCCTGCGGCAGGCCAATCTGTTCGGCCCCGCCGGCTTCGTGTCCGCCGATGACGGCGAGGTGATCGAATTCTCGCAAGCGGGTTTTCAACAGAAGCCGTGGCACCGCAGCGTGGCGGAGCTGGGCGGCAAGACCGCCGAGAACACCGACCACATGGTGACTGAAACGCTGATCCGCGGCATGTACGCATATTGGCGCCGTGTGATGGAGGCATGACCATGCTGGACTTCCCGCTTTACTACCAGCTGACCCGCCTATACGCCGACTACGCCGCCGCGCTGGATGCGGAAGACTGGGAGAAATGGCCGGATTTTTTTCTGGAAGACTGCACCTACAAGGTGCTGCCCCGCGAAAACCACGAGCGCGGCTATCCGCTGGCGACCATGGCCTTCGAAAGCCGCGGCATGCTGAAGGACCGCATTTATGGCGCCACCGATACGATCTTCCACGATCCGTACTACCAGCGCCACGTCGTGGGCGCGCCGCGGGTGCTGTCGGCCGATGGCGACCGCATCGAATCCGAGGCCAGCTACGCGGTGTTCCGCACCAAGCCCAACCAGTTGACCACGGTATTCAATGTCGGGCGCTATCTGGACGTGGTGCGCCAGACGCCCGACGGCCTGAAATTCGAATCGCGGCTGTGCATTTTCGACAGCGAACTGATCCCGAATTCGCTCATCTATCCTATCTGACCAGGACAATCGCTATGAGTACGCAATGGATCAAGGCCATCGCGCGGGCCTACGTGCCGGACGAAGACGTCATCGCCGTTGAGGCGGGCGGCCGCGAGATCGCGCTGTATGGCGTCGACGGCGAGGTCTACGCCACCGCCAACCTCTGTACGCACGGCAACGCCCGCCTGTGCGATGGTTTCCTGGAAGGCCACGAGATCGAGTGCCCGCTGCACCAGGGCCGCTTCGATGTGCGCGACGGCCGGGCCTTATGCTCCCCCTTGCGGGAAAACGTGGCGACCTACCCCGTCAGGATCGAGGACGGGATGGTGTTCGTGGCGCTGTAAGGCGAAGGCTGTGCGGCGCAATGGCGGCAGGTTGGCTGTGACGCGACCACCGGCTGGCGTTCAGATCGCCAACCGCAGCGCCTCGTTGGCGGCCGCCATGCCCATCGCGGCCGTCACCGTCACGACCGAGCCGTAACCCGCGCACGACAGCCCCTGCGGTGCGATGTTCTGGCCGGAAGCACCCAGGTCGTCCTCGCCCTCGACGGGGCGGGTCCAGGCGTCGGGCAGGATGGCGGGCTGGTCGAACCACAGCGCATGGATACCCATCTTGGGCACGCGCTTGAGCGCCTTGCCGTTCTGGTCGGAGGCGCGCGGAAAGCCATGCTCGCGGCGCAGCTTGTTGCGCAGCTTGGCCAGCAAGGCGTCGTTCACCGCAGCCGACAGGTCCCCTGCCCGCAACGCCAGCGGATCCGTCTTGCCGCCGGCGCCGCCACACAACAGCATCGGCACGCCCAGCGCCCGGGCATGCAGGATCATGGCGATCTTGGCCGTGGCCTGGTCGGTGCAGTCGATGATGACGGTGTAGGGCCCGGGCAAAACGTCGGCGACGTTCTCGGGCGACACGAAATCATCCACCCGCGTCAGCCGGCATTCCGGATTGATCGCCAGCACCCGTTCCGCCATGGCATCCACCTTGGATTGGCCCAGCGTGGACGACAGCGCATGGATCTGGCGGTTGACGTTCGATTCGGCGATGTGGTCCAGGTCAATCAGGGTCAATGCCCCCACCCCGCAGCGCGCCAGCGCCTCGACGGTCCAGGAACCGACCCCGCCCAGGCCAGCGACCGCGACGTGGGCGTTTTGCAGGCGTGCCGGGGCCTGAGGGCCATAGAGACGGGACAGGCC
>NZ_DBHKZA010000053.1:45321-47093 GCF_057314935.1 Achromobacter sp. | reverse complement strand
CCATCAGGCCGGGGCGTTTTGCCGTGAATCGCGGACGCGGATTACTTGTTGCGCGCCATCGGGATCAGCTGGTTGACTTCCTTCAAGGCGCCTTCGTAGCTGTTGCCCGCCATGACCGGCGAGGTCATGAACTTGCCGCCCACGGCAAACGAGGGCGTGCCGTCGATGCGGTAGGCCTCGGCCAACTGGTTGGCGCGTTGCACCTGGGTCTGCACGCTGAACGAATCGAACACCGAGTCGAACTTGGCGCGGTCCACGCCTTGGGACGCGGCCCACTCGCCCATGGCCTTTTTGTCGAACAGACGCTTGTGCTCGCCGTGGATGGCGGTGAAGAACTTGGCGTGCAGGTCCTTGCGGTCCAGCGCCAGGAACGTGTAGTACACCTGCTGCAGCGGCTTCATGCCGGCGTTGAAGGCGATGGGCACCTGCTTGAGCACGACGTCGGACGGGGCGGTCTTGGCCCAGTCTTCGACCATGGGCTCCATGGCGGCGCAATGCGGGCAGGTGTAGGCGAAGAATTCCAGCACTTCCACCTTGCCCGGGGTGTCCGACGGCAGCGGCGGGTTGATCGACACATAGGCCGGCGTGCCTTGAGCGTGGCTTGCCTGGCTGAAGAACGCCGTGGCGGTCAGCGCGGCCGCGGCCATGATGCGGATAATCTTGGTGGACAACATGGATGAGAGGTTCCTGGGTAAAAAGTTACAGACAGGCCCGGGGCCGGATTAGTTCAATACCAAGCGTGCAATGCCTCGCCGCCGGCGCGCCTTACTGGCGCACGACGGCGGTTTCGATCTTGTTCTCGCCCAGCCTGCCGCGGGCGCGGTTCATGTCGTCCAGGCGCGCGAACGGGCCGACGCGCACCCGGTTGATCGCCTTGCCGTTGACTTCGGCCTTTTGCACGGCCACCGGCAGCCCCAGCAGGATGATGCGGGCCTTCAGCGATTCCGCGTCGTTTTCACCGCGGAAGGCGCCCGCCTGCAGGTAGTACGTACCGGTAGCCGCAGACGCCGTGGCGGCCGCGGCTTTGGGGGACGGGGCCGGAGTAGAGGCCGGTGCGGACTTGGATATCGGCGTGGGCGCCTGAGCGGGCGCCATGGCGACTTGCGCGGGCGGGGCGGATGCCGCCTGCGGTTTGGCGGTTGACGGCAATGTGGCGATCAGCGCACCCAGGTCATCCAGCTTGGACGGCGTTTCGTCGGGCTTGGCCGGCGTCGCACCCGTGCCTGCGCCAGGCAGCGGCGCGGGAGCGGTGGCGGTCGGGCCGGTGGGCGGCGCGCCCGCCGCGCCGTCACGGCCGTACAGGCCCGCGTTGGGATCCGGCGCCTGACGGGGGTCAGGCAGCTTGCCCGCGTCGCCCTGGCGGCTGGCGCGGTCCACGAAAGGCACCGGGGCCTTGGTGACGTAGAACGCCACGGCGGCGGCCACGATCAGGCCGATAAGCAGGCCGGCGAGCGCCCCGTACAGAGTGCTGCCGCTTTCGCCTGAGGAACGGCGGGTGGTTTTGCGCTTGGTTGCCATGTACCGATGTTACATCCGCTCGGGGGCGGACACGCCCAGCAGTTCAAGGCCGTTGGCCAGCACCTGGCGCGTCGTGGCGGCCAGGCGCAGGCGGGCCAGCTTGACGGCCACGTCGTCGATCAGCACGCGTTCGGCGGCGTACCAGGCATGGAAATCCGAGGCGCAGTCGCGCAGCCAGAAAGCGATGTGGTGCGGCGACAGGTCCTGGGCGGCCAGGGCCACCACGTGCGGGAATTCGGCCAGGCGCTGCATCA
>NZ_DBHKZA010000053.1:42889-45221 GCF_057314935.1 Achromobacter sp. | reverse complement strand
ACCCAGTCGATCAGGTCGCGCATGGTCACGTAGCTGCCCGCGCGCTTGGAGATCTTGACCTCTTCGCCGCCGCGCATCACCTTGACCATCTTGTGCAGCACGTAGGACGGGTAGTCCTTCGGGATGCCTTCGTTCAGCGCCTGCAGGCCGGCGCGCACGCGGGCCACGGTGCCGTGGTGGTCGCTGCCCTGGATGTTCACGGCGCGGTGGAAACCGCGTTCCCACTTGGCCTTGTGATAGGCCACGTCCGGCACGAAGTAGGTGTAGCCGCCTTCGCTTTTGCGCATGACGCGGTCTTTGTCGTCGCCCGTGCCCAGTTCGGTGGTGCGCAGCCACAGCGCGCCGCCTTCCTCGTAGGTGTGGCCGCCGGCGACCAGCGCCTTGACGGTGGCCTCGACGCGGCCCGACGTGTACAGCGAGCTTTCCAGGTAGTAGTTGTCGAACTTCAGGCCGAATGCCTGCAAGTCCAGGTCCTGTTCGCGGCGAAGGTAGGCCACGGCGAAGGCGCGGATGTCGTCCAGGCTGTCGATGTTGCCGGTGGCGGTGACGGGCTGGCCGTCGGACGCCTGCAGGGTCTTGCCGGCCTGGAAGTCGCGCGCGATGTCGACGATGTAGTCGCCCTTGTAGCCGTCGGCCGGCCATTCGGGGGAATCGGTCGTCAGGCCGCGGGCGCGGGCCTGCACGCTGATGGCCAGGTTTTCGATCTGGTTGCCGGCGTCGTTGTAATAGAACTCGCGGGTGACGTCCCAGCCGCTGGCGTCGTACAGGCGGCACAGGGCGTCGCCCAGGGCGGCCTGGCGGGCGTGGCCCACGTGCAGCGGGCCGGTGGGGTTGGCCGACACGAATTCAACCAGGATCTTCTCGCCGCTGCGGGGGGCGCGGCCAAAGCCGGCGCCCTGTTCGGCCACGGCGCCGATGACGGCTTGGCGGGCGGCGGCGGTGATGCGCAGGTTGATGAAGCCGGGGCCGGCGATTTCAGCGCTTTCGACCAGATCGCGGGCGGCCGGGTCGGCCAGCAGGGCCTGCACGATGGCCTGGGCCAGTTCGCGCGGGTTGCGGCCGGCGGGCTTGGCCAGCTGCATGGCCACGTTGGTGGCGACGTCGCCATGGGCGGCGACCTTGGGGCGCTCCAGCAGCACGTTGGGCTGGGCGTCGGGAAGGCTCTGCGCGACGGCGGCCTGGATCAGGGAGATAAGCTGTTTTTGTTGCTCGGGGAGCATGGGCGTCTGGAGAAGTTCTGGGTGAGTGGCCAAGGCGGGGAGGTGGCGGACGGCGTCCGGCCCGGCAAGGTCACGGGAATCCCCTGAATGATAGTTGATTTGGCGGCCGAACCGGCGGTCAGGGGCCCCGAAAGCGTCCGGCAAGCGATCATCGCCGCGGCGGAACTGTCAATAAAATCAAACTCCTAGCCGCGGCTGCCGTCGGCCGGGCGCGCCGGCCGACGGGACGGCGCCAGGGTCCCAGTTGGCATCCCGTGGGCGTTGCGGTAGTGTATGTAACGTATTCAATGAAGGAGACCGCAATATGCTGATTACCTTTCACTCCAAGGTCGTGGCCGAGGTCCTGATGCTGTCCGACCACGCGGCAGGCATTTTGCAGGCGGCAGGGAAGTCCATCGGCGACAAGATCCCGGAACGCGGCGTTTTCACCGTGGACCAGCTGGGGCCGGCCATCAGCGGCATCGAAAACGCGATCGCCAACGCTCAGCACCCCGAAGAGGAAGAAGACGAGGACAAGGCCCCCCGTTCGCCGATGGCGCGCGTGGTCGGCCTGAAGGAACGCGCCTATCCGTTGCTGGACATGATGCGGCAATCGAAGGAAGCCGGCGTCGAGGTCACCTGGGAAGCCTCGCGCGGCTGGTAGGCAATGTCGCCGGACAGACAATCTGACCGGCGTTTTTTGCCTACCCTTCTGGCCTGACGCCCTTTCAAGGAATTCCCCATGCGCAGCGACATCACGATAGTTTTCGACACCCGGCGTTCGCTGGACCTGACCGCCACGGTGGAAACGTCCCCGCAACGCCAGGCCCAGGCCCGCGACTGGTTCGACGGCGCCTGGGAAACCCTGGGCTGCGAACCCTTGCGCCCCAGCGGCAAGGTGCTGCTGCTGGACAAGGTGCTGGGCGTGGCGGATGCCTTGGGCTACGACACCCTGTCCACCGACGAGAAGGAAGCCCGCGAATTCGCCGAAAACCTGGCCCTGGCGCTGGAACGCCCGCGCATCACGGTGGACCTGCCGGGGCTGACGGTCGGCTACTGACCAAGCCGACCCTGCCGCGCAGCAAGCAAAGGCCCCGCCGTAGCGGGGCCTTTTCCATGGCGCCACGCACGCC
>NZ_DBHKZA010000053.1:29605-42789 GCF_057314935.1 Achromobacter sp. | reverse complement strand
GCAGCAAGCAAAGGCCCCGCCGTAGCGGGGCCTTTTCCATGGCGCCACGCACGCCATTGGGGGCGCGCGAAGCGATGCGCCAACGCGGTGCGCTATCGGCGCCCTACCGGATCCCGGCCCGCATGAACGACTGCACGAACTGGCGCTGGAACAGCAGGAAGGCGATCAAGAGCGGCGCGGCCGACATCAACGTGGCGGCGGTGATGACGGACCAGTCGATGCCCTGGTCGGTCGACGAGAACACCTGCAGGCCCACCGTCAATGGCCGGGACTCCACCGAATTGGTGATGATCAGCGGCCACAGGAAATTGTTCCAGTGGTGGCTGACGGACACCAGGCCGTAGGCCACATAGATCGGCTTGGCCAGCGGCACGTAGACCTTCCACAGGATCTGCATGGCGTTGGCGCCTTCCATGCGCGCCGCTTCCTCCAGTTCGCGCGGCACCGTCTTGAAGGTCTGGCGCAGCAGGAAGATGCCGAAGGCCGACGCGAAGTACGGCAGGCCGATCGCGAACACCGTGTCGCGAATGCCCAGCTGGCTCATCGAGCGGTAGTTCTCCACCAGCAGCACGTCCGGCATGATCATCAACTGCAGCAGCACCAGCATGAAGACGAAGTCGCGGCCGCGGAACTCGAAGCGCGCGAACGCGTAGCCGGCCAGCGTCGACAGCACCAGCTGCGCGGCCAGCACCATCGTCACCAACAGGAAGGTGTTGACGAAGTAGCGCGGAAACGGCGCGGCCTGCCAGGCCCGCGCGAAGTTATCCAGCGTCAGCGGGGCGAACAGTTCGAAGCGGGTGGCGTAGGCCGGCGGGTGGAACGCCGCCCACATGGCGTAAGCCAGCGGCAGGATCCACAGAAGGCCCAGCGCCCACGCGCCCAGGGTATCGAGCTTGTCTTTCATTGATAGTGCGTCCTGCGGTCCAGCCAGCGGAACTTGATCAGCGCGGTCAGCGCCAGCACCACCAGCAACACGACGGTCAGCGTGGCGGCGTAAGCCGTGTCCCAGAAACTGAAACCCACCTGGTAGATGTAATACAGCAGCAAGGTGCTGGCGTTGTCCGGCCCGCCGCGCGTCATGACGACCACGTGGTCCACCAGCCGGAACGCGTTGATCAAGGCGTTGATCAGCACGAACAGCGTGGTGGGCATCAAGAGCGGCCACAGGATGCGGCGGAAATACTGCCAGCGCGACGCCCCTTCCAGCATGGCGGCTTCGCGCAGCGACGGCGACACGGTCTGCAAGGCGGCCAGGTAGAAGATCATGAAAAAGCCCGCCTCCTTCCACACCGTCACCAGCATCAGCGCGGGCAGCGCCGTGTCGCGGTTGCCCAGCCAGTTGGGGCCGGGAGAGCCGAACCAGCCCATCACCTGCGCGATCAGACCGTACTGCGGCGTGTAGAAGAACAGCCAGATGTTGGCCACCGCCACCATCGGCAGCACCGTCGGCGTGAAGTAGGCCATGCGCAAAAAGCCGCGGCCCGCCAGGTTGCGGTTCACCCACAGCGCCATGACCAGCGCGATGCCGATTGACGTGGGGATCGTGCCCAGCGCGAACCACAGGTTGTTCCACAGCGATTGCCAGAACACCGGATCGTCGCGCATGACGGCATAGTTCTCCAGGCCCACGAAACGCGCCGGACGCGCGCCCTTGGGCGTGGAGAAGAAGCTGTGCCAAAGCGTCGCCAGCGCCGGGTAATGCGTGAACGCGGCGAGCAGCACGATGGCTGGCAGCAACAGCAGCCAGCCATAAAGCGCATTTAAAGAGCGGCTCATCGTGCTTGTCGGTTTACTTGTAGGAACGCAGGATGCGGTCGGCCTCGCGTTGCGCGTCGGTCAGGGCCTGCTGCGGCGTCTTCGAACCGGTCAACGCCGCTTGCAGCGCGTCATTCAGGGTCTTGGTGACGCGCTGGTTCTCATGCGTGGAGAATTCCGCCACGCTGACTTCCAGCTGGTCGCGCGCAACCGCCGCGGCCGGCACTTCCTGCGCGTACTTCTTCATCTTCTCGGTTTGCCAGGCGGCCGGCGTGACCGCGACATAGCCCGTGGCGATGCTCCAGTCGGCCGCGCGTTCCGGCGTCGTGACCCATTGCGCGAACTTCAGTGCGGCTTGCTGCTGGGCCGGCGTGCCGCTCTTGAAGATGTAGAAGTTGCCGCCGCCCGTTGGGCTGCCGCCGCGCTTTTGCTGCGGCATCATGGCCACGCCGAACGGGAAGTCGGCATTCTTGCGGATGTTGGTCAGGTTGCCGGTGGTGGTCCACACCATCGCCGCCTTCTTTTCCAGGAAGTCCTTGGGCGTGGTGCCCCAGTCGATCGTTCCGGTCGGCATGATCTTGTGCTTGGCCGACAGGTCGCGCCAGAACTGGGCGGCTTCGACCACTGCCGGCTTGTCCAGGTAGACCTCGTTGCCGGCCTCGTTCATCAGGATCGCGCCGTTGGGCGTGGTCAGGGCCTGAAACAGCCAGTACGCGAACGCGCCGCCCGACGGGATCTCGATGCCCCACTGCGTCGTGTTGCCGGAGGCGTCCTGCTTGGTCAGCTTCTTGCCGTAGTCGACCAGTTCGGCCCAGGTGGCCGGCGCGCGCTCGGGATCCAGGCCGGCGGCCTTGAACAGATCCTTGTTGTAGTACATGACGATGGTCGAACGCTGGAACGGCACGCCCCAGGTGTGGCCGCCCGTGCGGCTGTTCTGCATGAAGGCGTCGTAGAAGCCGCCCAGCCACTTCTTGTCGGCGTCGGTCTTCGCCAGCGAATCGATCGGGACGATGGCGTCTTCGTCGATCAGCGTGAACATGTCGGTGGACAGCAGCACGGCCAGCTGCGGCGGCGTGCCGCCCTTGAGCGCGGTCAGCGCCTTGGCGATGGAATCCTGGTACGAGCCCGCATAGATCGGCTTGATCTTGATGTCGGGATTTTCCTTCTGGAAATCCGCCACCATGTCGTCGACGATCTTGGTGATGGGGCCGCCGACGGCGACCGGGTAATAGAACTCGACCTCGACGGGCTTGTTCTGCGCCTGCGCAGGCAGGGACAGGCAGGCGGCGGCAAGGCTGGCGGCCAGGGTCTTCAGTACGATGCGTCGCATGGTGCGTTTCCTTATCCGTGGAAGTGAGCGGTTTTTAGCGCTCGGCGGTGTTGATGACCGCCGAGTCGGCGGCAAAGAAATGTTGTTGTCCGTCTTGCCACGACAGGCGCAAGGCCTCGCCCGCGCGGGCGCGTAAATGTCCGCCCACCCGCACGGCTACGCCGCTGGTGTCGCCGACCCGGCACACCACGATGGAGTCCGCGCCGAAGTACTCGACGCTTTCCACGGTGGCGGCAATGCCGCTGTCGTCGATGCGGATGTGTTCAGGGCGTATGCCCAGCTTGACGGCGCCGGCCGGGGCGCCCGCGAGCGCGGGACCCTGCGTGCCGGCGATGACCGTCGCGCCGTGCAGCGTCGTCACGCCGATCAGATTCATGGGCGGCGTGCCGATGAAGCGCGCCGCAAATTCCGTGGCCGGGCGTGCGTAGAGGGCGTCGGGCGTGTCGTGCTGCTCGATCTGGCCGCCGCGCAACAGCACCACCTGATCGGCCATGCTCATGGCCTCGGTCTGGTCGTGCGTCACGTACACCATCGTGATGCCCAGGTCCTGCTGCAGCGCGCGGATCTCGCGGCGCATTTCGTGGCGCAGCTGCGCATCCAGGTTGGACAGCGGCTCGTCCATCAGGCACACGGGCGCTTCGGAAATCACGGCGCGTCCCAGCGCCACGCGCTGTTGCTGCCCGCCCGACAACTGCGAAGGCTTGCGGTCCAGCAGATGGCCCAGGCCCAGCAGGCCGGCCACGCGTTGCAGGCGGCGGTCGAAGTCGCGCGCCGGCTCCTTGCGCACCCGCAGCCCGAACAGGATGTTCTCGCGCACCGACAGGTGCGGAAACAGCGCATACGACTGGAACACCATCGAGATGCGGCGCTTGGCGGGCGGCAGGTCGGTCACATCGCGGTCGCCGATGCGGATCGTGCCCGAGGTCGGGGTGTCCAGCCCGGCGATCATGCGCAGCGTGGTCGACTTGCCGCAGCCCGACGGGCCCAGCAGCACCGTGAAGCTGCCTGCCGGCACGGTGAAGCTCACGCCGTGGATCGCGGCGGCGCCGCCGTACTGTTTGGTGAGGTTATCCAGAACGATGGATGACATGCTGTCTCGACGATCTAATAGTTAGATCCGCATTGTTGCCTGTTATGAAAACCTTTTCATTGTGCAGCGCAAACATGACGGATTCGTGGCAATGTCCGGGGCGGTCAGGCCCCGGCCTTCGGGTCAGGAAAACGATTCAGGCAAACGGATACGGGCCGGGGTAGTCCCCGATGACGGCGTGGTGCGTGACCAGGTTCTTGCCTTGCCACCAATGCAGCTGGTAGCCCGGCGGCTCCATGATGTATTGCAGGGTCGGGCGCGGCCCCAGTTCCAGCGCCAGCTGGTGCGCGGTGCCGGGACAGGTGGACGCGACCGTGCCGCCGAAGCGCTGGAAGATGGTGCGGTGCAAATGACCGCACAGCACGCGTTCCACGTTCGGAAACCGCGACACGATGCGTTCCAGCTCGGGCGCGCCGGCCAGCAGCCCGATGGCGTCCATGTGTTCGATGCCGGTCAGGAAGGGCGGATGGTGCATCAGCACCAGCGTCGGGCGGTCGGGCTGTTCGGCCAGGCGCGCGGCCAGCCAATCCAGGCGGTCCTGGCACAGTTCGCCGTGGCTCTTCATCGGCACGACCGTGTCCAGCGCCAGCATGCGCAGCGGATAGGTCTCGATGGCGTACTGGATGAACGGGCTGTCGCCTTGCAGATACGCATGATCGGGAAAGGCGGCGCGCAATTGCGTGCGGTCGTCATGGTTGCCGGGCAAGAGGAAATACGGGATCTCCAGCGCTTGCAGGTGGTCGCGCAGCACCTGGTATTCGTGCGGGCGGCCCAAGTCGGTCAGGTCGCCCGTGATCAGCACGCAATCGGGGCGCGGATCCAGCGCGTTCAGCGCGCGCACGGCCGGGCCCAGGAAGGCCGCCGGGTCGATGATGCCGTAGGCCTTGTCGCCCGGGGTGCGCATGTGCAGGTCGGTGATTTGTGCGATGAGCATGATGCGGATCAGGTGTCGGGGTCAGGAGTCGAAATAAAAGGGAATCAGCGGCGCACGGACGCCGCCGTGCCGCCGACCACGATGCAATGCGGCAGCCGGTTCGACTGCGGCGGCTGGCCGTGGATCTGCGCCAGCAGGTTCGAGCAGGCCGTCTGGCCGATGCCGTCGCTGGGCTGGGCCACGGTGGTCAGCGGCGGCGTCAGCAAGGCGCCGAAGCGCATGCCGTCAAAGCCGCATACCGAGATGTCGGCGGGCACGGACAGGCCAAGCGCCACCAGGTCGGCGATGACGGCCGTGGCCAGCAGGTCGTTCGAGCAGAACAGCGCGGTGGGCGCCTGCTTGCCGCGCAGGGCGGCCTTCAGCGCGTCGGCGTCGCTGCCGGTGTGCGAGCTCATGGCGATATGCTGCACTGCATCCAACCCCAGTCTCTTGGCGCAGGCGCGCGCGCCGGCCAGACGGCGGCGCGCGCGGTCCGAAGCCGTCAGCGGCCCCGTCACCAGCGCGATGCGGCGGTGGCCCAGCGCGGCCAGGTGCGCGACCATGTCGCTGGCGGCGGCGCGGTTGTCCACCGAGGCGAAGGGATGCGTATTCGATTCGTTGTAGACCAGCACGTACGGCATGCCGGCGCTGTCCAGGTCGTCCAGCGTGGCGCTTTTGTTCACATCCGCCACGGTCAGGATCAGCCCGTCGACCTGATGGTCCATCAGCCCCTGCACCGCCGCGGATTCCACGGCGGGGTCGTAGCCGGTGGCGGTCAGCATGACGCTGTAGCCGGACTCGCGCGCGCGGCGTTCCGCGCCTTCGAAGCACTCGGCGAACACGGGGTTCGACAGCGTCGGCAGGATCAGCCCGATGGTGCGGGTGCTGCCCGAGCGCAGGCTGCGGCCCACGCGGTTCGGCCGGAAACCGGCGCGCTTGGCCACGTTGCGGATGTGCGCCAGCGTGTCGGGATGAACGATGTCCGGCTGGTTGAACGCGCGCGAAACCGTCGCCGGAGACACCCCGGCCTTGCGGGCCACTTCAATGATTGAAAAGCGGGGCGACGGGCGCGTAGCCATATGTTTATTGCTGTCGGTTTACTGAAAACGATTTCATCTTACAAGACAAATATGACCTTTGTATTGCACGGGTTTGCGCTATGCTGGTGGTGACGCAACAACAGAAAGCCATGGCGCGGCGTTGTCGGTTTACCCGGGAAAACACGGTGTTTTCGGTGTTTTTCCCAATTGACGCGACGCGCACAATGGCTGGGATCGGTCCGCTGGAATGCCGTGGCGAATAGGCCACGGGCCGGCAAGGACAGACCCTCGGTCAAGGGGACCGGGTGCGGAGTTCAGCTGCCGCGCGTAATGCGCGACACCGGTAAAGAGGAAAGGATCATGTCTACTGCCTTAAACAGACTTGGCGCGCTTGAAGCCGCGCGCAAGCTGCAACGGCGCGAATTAACCGCGGTGCAACTGGTGCGGGCCTGCTTCGCCCGCATCGAGCAACGCGAAAACACCATCCATGCCTGGACGGCGCTGCAGAAGCAGGCGGCGCTGGACCATGCGGCCGACCTGGACAGCGGTGCGCTGCGCGGCTTGTTGCACGGCCTGCCCATCGGCGTCAAAGACCTGTTCGACACCGTCGACCTGCCCACGCGCTACGGCTCCCCCATCTACGAACGCCACCGTCCCGGCCTGGACGCGGCTTCCGTCGCGCTGTGCCGCGGCGCGGGCGCCGTCGTAATCGGCAAGACCGTCACCACCGAATTCGCCACCTACCAGGCCGGCCCCACCCGCAACCCCCGCAACGACGCCTATACGCCGGGCGGCTCGTCCAGCGGATCCGCTGCGGCCGTGGCCGACGACATGGTGCCCTTCGCGCTGGGTTCGCAGACGGCAGGTTCCATCATCCGTCCCGCGTCGTACTGCGGCATCGTCGGCTTCAAGCCGACGTTCGGCGCCGTGCCGCGCGCCGGCGTGAAAAGCCTGGCCGAGTCCCTGGACACCGTCGGCGGCTTTGCGCGTTCGGTGCCGGACGTGGCGCTGTTCGCGTCGGTCATGATGCGCGATCCCCGCATGCTGGATCTCGCCTACGAAGGCAAGCCGCGCGTCGGCATGTGCCGCACGCTGCAGTGGCGCCATGCGCAACCGGAAACCAAGGAAGCGTTCGCGCAGGCCGCAGCCACGCTGTCGCGCGCCGGCGCCGTGGTGCAAGAGGTGCCCCTGCCTTCGCAGGACTGCATGCTGGTGCAGCTGCACGCGGACATCATGGCGTTTGAAGCTTCGCAGTCGCTCGCTTTCGAGCGCCTGCAGCACGCCAGCCAGCTCAGCCCCAAGATCCAGGCGGTGCTGGAAGCCGGCTCGCAGATCACGGCCGAGGAACACATCAAGAACCTTGCCCGCGCCGAGGAATCGCGCGCACGCGTGAACAGCTGGTTCCAGGACTTCGATGTGGTGCTGGCGCCCAGCGCGGCGGGCGAAGCGCCCTTTGCCGACCTGGGCACGGGCGACCCCCAGTTCTCGCGCGCCTGGACCTTGTTTGGCCTGCCTTGCCTGAACCTGCCGTTCGCGACGGGACCCCAAGGCTTGCCCGTGGGGCTGCAGGTGGTCGGACAACGCTACGACGATCACCGCACGCTGGCGGTGGCCGCGTGGATCCACGAGCGCCTGCTGGCCGCCAATGCGCCTGACATCGGCGCCTCCGACATGTGGCCCCGCGGCTGAACGTTCGCGACCCGCCGCGCGCCACGAGCAGTGCGCCAATGAAAGCAGAAAGCCCGCCAGGTAAGGCGGGCTTTGTTTTTGGCCGGGCCGCTCAGAAGAGAGGTGTGTCTTCCGGGGCGCGCAAGCCCATGTTCCGGGCTTGCGGCGGGCGCTTCTGGTTATGCCGGAATGCGGATCACGCGGCCTCGGCGGCTTCCTGTTCGGTCGCCGTCACGGCGCCCGAGTTGATGTGGCGGTTGACGGCGCTCAGCACGGCCTGGAACGAAGCCGTCACGATGTCGCGGTCGATGCCCACGCCGAAGCCCGTGCTGGATTCGCCGACGCGCAGTTCCACGTAGGACGCGGCGCGCGTGTCGGTGCCGGTGCCGATGGCATGCTCGTGGTAGTCCATGATGCGCACCGGCACGTCCAGCGCGGCCACGAAGGCCGAGATGGCGCCATCGCCCTTGCCCGTCACGATGCGGCGTTCGCCGTTGTATTCGAGTTCGGCTTCGATGCTGAAGTGCTGGCCTTCGCCGGCCGACGGATTGCCGTCGATGCGGTGGCGGATCAGCTTCCACGGGGCCTTCTGCTCAAGGTATTCGCGGTTGAAGATCGTGTGGACGTCGTCGGCGGTGACTTCGCGGCCGGTCTCGTCCGTCACGCGCTGGATGGCGCGGCTGAATTCGATCTGCAGGCGGCGCGGCAAGACCAGGCCGTGTTCCTGTTCAAGCAGGTACGACACGCCGCCCTTGCCCGACTGGCTGTTCACGCGGATCACGGCGTCGTAGCTGCGGCCGAGGTCGGCGGGGTCGATCGGAAGGTACGGCACTTCCCAGACGGCGTCGGCCTGTTGCAGCGCGAAGCCCTTCTTGATGGCGTCCTGGTGCGAACCCGAGAACGCGGTGAAGACCAGGTCGCCGGCATACGGATGGCGCGGGTGTACCGGCAACTGGTTGCAGTATTCGGCGCAGCGGCGCACTTCGTCGATGTCGGAGAAGTCCAGGCCCGGATGCACGCCTTGCGTGTAGAGGTTCAAGGCAAGCGTGACCAGGTCGACGTTGCCGGTGCGCTCGCCGCTGCCGAACAGGCAGCCTTCGATGCGGTCGGCGCCGGCCATGACGGCGAATTCGGCGGCGGCAACCGCGGTGCCGCGGTCGTTGTGCGGGTGCACGCTAAGCACGATGCTGTCGCGGCGCGCCAGGTTCTTGTGCATCCATTCGATCTGGTCGGCGTACAGGTTGGGGCTGGTGGCCTCGATCGTGGCGGGCAGGTTCAGCACCATCTTGTGGTCGGGCGTGGGCTGCCAGACGTCGGCCACGGCATCCGAGACTTCAAGCGCGAATTCGGGTTCGGTCGTGCTGAACACTTCGGGCGAATACTCGTAGCTCCACTTGGTCTCGGGGCGCTGCGCGGTGTATTGCTTGATCAGGCGCGTGCCGGTCGTGGCGATGCCCTTGATCTCTTCCTTGGACATGTTGAACACGACCTTGCGGAAGGCCGGCGCACATGCGTTGTACATGTGGACGATGGCTTGCTTGGCGCCGGCTGCGGCTTCCACCGTGCGGCTGATCAGGTCTTCGCGCGACTGGGTCAGCACGATGATGGTCACGTCGTCAGGGATGCGCTTTTCGTCAATGAGCTTGCGGACGAAATCGAAGTCGGTCTGCGAGGCGGACGGGAAGCCCACTTCGATTTCCTTGAAGCCGATCTTCACCAGTTGCTCGAAAAAGCGGAGCTTGCGCTCGACGCTCATCGGCTCGATCAGGGCCTGGTTGCCGTCGCGCAAGTCCGTGCTCATCCAGATCGGCGCCTTGGTGATGCGGCGGCTCGGCCAGGTGCGTTCGGAGAAGTCGCGGGCAAAGGGGGCGAAGGGGACGTATTTGGTAGCGGGGTTGGCAAGCATCATGACTACACCTCGATCGGTTTCTTTTGAATCCCGGGAGCACTACTCTCGGCGGCATTTGTGACCGGATGACGGTCTTGTGCCAGGGGTTGCCGTGATTGACCGGCAGGATTCACAAATAAAAGGGGGAAATCGCGTGTGGCAAGCGTGGCTGCCGAGCTACCACGGGGACACTAGGCCCGGCAACCGATCGGTAGGTATAGCGATAGCGCGGCAAACGAGGAGGAGCGAGCGCGCAGGCCGGCAACCGGAGCGGCGGAGCGTCCGGTGGCAATCGCGAGGGAGGTGCGGTGTGCGGCCATAGGTTGCTAGTCAAACATACTTTCTGCCGGAGCGCAAACGAAATGCGTCCGAAAAAACGGGGGGCGGAACGCCCCGCCGTGTTTTCCGCCCCGTGCCTACTGCGTTTGCATGTGGCCGTTTTTGACGACTTTACCGAGCCGTTCGCGTTCGCTTGCCGCGAATTCGACGAAGCTGGCGCGCGAGCCGCCGCCGGGTTCGATGCTGCTCTGGCGCAAGGCGTCCTGCACGTCCTTCGACTGCAGGGATTGCTCGACGGCCGCATTCATCTTGTCCAGCACGTCGGCAGGCGTACCCGTGGGCGCGAACAGGCCCGCCCAGTGGCCGATGCGGATGGCGGGAAAGCCCGCTTCCGCGGTCGTGGGGATGTCCGGCGCGCTGGCCATGCGCTTGTCCCAGGTGGTGGCCAGAGCCTTCAGCTTGCCGCTCTGGATCAGCGGCAGGGTCACGATACTGGCTTCGGAGGTGGCGTCGACCTGGTTGCCGATCACGGCGGTCACGCCTTCCGAGCCGCTTTTATAGGCGATCGGCTCGATCGGCAGGCCCGTCGCTTCCTTCACCATTTCCGCCACGAAGTGCGGCGTGCTGCCGTTGCCGGCCGTAGAGAACGTGATGCGGTCGGTCTTGGCTTGCTTGGCGCGTTCAACGAAGTCCTTCAAGTCCTTGGCGGGATTGGACGGGTTGGCCACGATGACGGACGGCGTGATGGAAAGCAGCGCCACCGGGGTCAGCGCGTCGTCCTTGTAAGGCTGGTCCGAGCGGATCAGGCTGTTGGTGACGGTGCCGTTGCTGCCGACCAGATAGGTGTAGCCGTCCGCCGGGCTGCGCGCCACGTGAGCCGCGCCCACGACGCCGCCCGCGCCGGGGCGGTTTTCGACGATGACGGTCTGGTTCAGGGTGGTGCCGACGGCTTTCGCGATGATCCGGGCGACCAGGTCATTGGCGCCGCCCGCGCTGAAGGGGGCGACGAAGGTGATGGGTTTGTCAGGCCAGTCGGCCAGTGCCGGGGTGGCGGCGAACGCGGCCGAACAGGCCGCGAGCAAGCCGGCGGCAAACCGGACGGAGGTGCGGAACATGGGTGTAACTCCAGGAGGCTGGCTGCGCATCCGGCAGGTCTCGGCGGCCGGTAGAGTTTTACTTGTGTGCGCGGCCCGCGGTTGCGCGAGCCTGGAGCGGCCAGTATAGGACGGGCCTGCTGGCAGGGGACTGAAACAAACAGGCCGCCTGTCGGCGGCCTGGGATCAGGAGAGAGGGGCCTGGCGCTTAGCGCGCCGGGCCGATGCGCGGTTCGACGTAGCGGTCGCCGCGGGTTTCGCCGCGCACTTCGGCGCGGGCGGGTTCGCGGCGGCCGTCATCACGGCGGCCGTCGTCACGCGGATCGCGGCCTGGGCGGGTAACGGTGCCTTCCAGAATCTGCGCCTGTTCGGCCACCATCGCGATCTTGCCGATGCGGTTGTGGCGGATTTCAGACAGTGCGCGGCGCAAATCGCCGACGGTGAAGGGCTCTTGGCGGTCGCCCCAGGTCCAGCGCAGCACGCCCAGCGATTCTTCCGACAGGTTCGGCGCCAGGTCGGCCAGCACATCGGTGCCGACCGGCGTGGCCGCGCCCGAGGCCAGGCTGGCGGAGAACCAGGCTTTGACCGAGAAGAAGACGATCAGCGACCAGATGCCGGCCACGACCCACCAGATATACGGGTTCACCTTCTGCACCATGTCCATGGTGGGCTGGCCCAGGGAGTGCAGGAAGTCGTAGTTCATGCGTCTGCCGAAATCGAGTATCCAGGAGGCGACCAGATACCAAAGGATCACGGCGACGGCGATGACTATCGCGCGCACAACGAGTCGGGGAAGCGCCAATTTGAGCAGGGTTTGGCCGATAAGTCGGCTGTCCTGGCGAACGCTTGCGGGCGAAGTCAGATTCATCATGCAAAATATTGTACCTATGACCCGCCCAATTTTAGAACTGCGACCTGGCCAGCATCTGACGCTGACCCCACAGCTACAACAATCGATACGATTGTTGCAGTTGTCTACGCTCGACCTTGAGGCCGAGATCTCGCAAGTGCTCGCGGACAATCCCCTGCTGGAGCGCGAAGACGACACGCCCGCGGCCGAGGCGCAAGCCGAATCTGAACGCGAATCTTCCGTGCAGGATGACGAGCCCGCAGCGGAACGCGAGACGCCGGTGGATGAAATGCCCGGTTCGGGCGGGGTCTATTCGGATGAAGATTCCGGCCCGCCGGAGACGGCGCGGCCGGATACCTTGCGCGAACACCTGCTGGGGCAGCTGATGCTGACCCGTGCGGCGCCCCGCGACGTCGTGCTGGCGGCGCTGCTGATCGACGAGCTGGACGAAAACGGCTACCTGGGATCGCCGCTGGAGGAGATCCTGGGCTGGCTGCCCGCCGACACCGAACCCGACATCGACGAGTTGCGCGCGGCGCTGTCCTTGCTGCAATCGTTCGACCCCCCGGGCATCGGCGGGCGCGACATGGCCGAATGCCTGCTGTTGCAATTGCGCAACCCCGACCTGACGCGCCTGCCGGAAGCGGCCGACCCCGCCGTCCTGGCCTGCGCACGGCAGATCTGCGTGCAGCATCTGCCCTTGCTGGCCACCGGCAACGCCGCCCGCCTCTGTGCGGCGCTGGGCTGCGACGACGCGACGTTCCGCGCGGCCCATTCCCTCATCCTGCGCCTGGAGCCGCGCCCGGGGCGCGCCTGGACGGTGCCGGCGGCCGATTACGCGGTGCCGGACGTCATCGTGCGCAAGACCCGGCGCGGGTGGCAGGTCACGCTCAACAGCGCCGCCGTGCCCCGGCTGCAGATTAACGGGCTGTACGCGCAGATGCTGGGCAACCAGAAAGAGTCCGCCCATGCGGGCCTGCAGTCCCAGTTGCAGCAGGCCAAATGGATGATCCGCAACGTCGAGCAGCGTTTCGACACCATCCTGCGGGTGGCCCAGGCCATCGTCGAGCGCCAGACCGCCTTCTTCAGCCAGGGCCCTTCGGCCATGCGGCCGCTGATCCTGAAGGACATCGCGGGCGAGCTCGGTTTACACGAATCGACCATTTCACGGGCCACAACGCAGAAGTACATGCTCACTCCGTTCGGCACGCTGGAGCTCAAGCGCTTCTTCGGCGCTGGCGTGTCCACCGACGGCGGCGACGCCACGTCGGCTACGG
>NZ_DBHKZA010000053.1:23571-29505 GCF_057314935.1 Achromobacter sp. | reverse complement strand
CGCTTCTTCGGCGCTGGCGTGTCCACCGACGGCGGCGACGCCACGTCGGCTACGGCGGTGCAGACCTTCATCCGTCAGATGGTGGCGGACGAGAACCGGGCCAAACCGCTGTCCGACAGCCAGATCATGCAAAAACTGGCCGATCAGGGGATAGTGATCGCCCGCCGGACGGTGGCAAAGTACCGCGAAGCGCTGCGGATAGCCCCCGCGACGCTGCGCAAGGCGCAAGCCTCGGCGCGTTGAAATAAGGGACGAATCTTTAAGAATTCGTCCTTTGTTTCAAGGGCTTGCGCGACAAAAGTCCGTTGCAAATTTATTGGCGCGAGGGGCTTGTCATTCGCTTGATAATTTTCGATAATCATTCGCATGTACATTTGCGTATGTAATGCCATCACCGAACGCCAAGTCCGCGCCAGCGTGGACGGGGGCGCGACGACGCTGTCCGACCTGCAATTCGAGCTGGGCGTAGCCACGTGCTGCGGCTGCTGTGCGGCAACCGCCGCCGAATACCTGCCAGGCGGCCGCTGCTCCAGCGTGTGCGACGTCCGTTCCATCGCCGTTCCGGTCAATGCACCCGCTACGCTGGTGGAATCGGTCGCCGCTGCGAACCACAGCAGCTTCCCCATTCCGCTGGTCGCCGCAGGCTAAGCATCGGCCGTCTTTCCCGGCTCGCTGCCGTCATGCAGCGGGCCGCGTCGTTTTCTTTCCGCAACATCCCCCTGCTTTGTTGATTCGCCTGGCTCTTCCTGGCGCCGGTTGACGGGTTGCGCCTGACGGGCGGGGCGCGCAGAATGCCTGCTCCACGCGGCATGCGTGGCGCCCTGCTCTCATGGAATCCCGATGAAGGCCACCCCGCCTGCCGTTTCCGCCACCCCGACCGTCACTGGCGCGCCGGGGATCAGTTGGGTGCCGATCGCCGCCTTCTGCTTCTTGTGGAGTTCCGCCTTCGCGGCCGCCAAGATCGCGGTGCGGGATTGTCCACCGCTGACGCTGCTGACGATCCGCTTCCTGATCGCCGGGGCGTTGATGCTGGGGATTGCCGCGGCCGGCCGCCAGGGCAAGTGGCCCAGCGGCCGCGACATGGCGTCGCTGATCCTGCTGGGCGTATTGAACAACGCCTTGTACCTCGGCCTGAGCTGGACGGGAATGACCACGGTATCGTCCGCGTTCACCGCCGTGCTGATCAGCACGAATCCCCTGCTGATCGGCGTGCTGGCCGGACCGGTGCTCGGCGAGCGCCTGTCCTGGCGCAAGCTGGCGGGGCTGTGCCTGGGGCTGGCCGGCGTGGCCCTGGTGCTGCGGTCTCGCTTGAGCGGCATGCAGGAAGACATGCACGGCACCTTGCTGGTGACGGGCGGCCTGGTGGCGCTGGTGGCGGGTACCCTGCTCTACAAACGCTTGAAGCCGTCTGCGGGGCTGTGGGCATCGACGGGCATCCAGTCGCTGGCCGGCGCCGTGGCCCTGCTGCCGTTCGCGTTGATGAGCGAGAGCCTGGGCGACGCGCGCCTGACGGCCAGCCTTGCGTGGAGCATGGCCTACATGATCGTGGCGGTGTCGATGGGCGGCTACTACCTGTGGTTCATGATCCTGGGCCGCGCCAGCGCCACGTCGGCCAGCGCGCTGCATTTCCTGATGCCGCCGCTGGGTTTGCTGTTCGGATGGCTGGTCCTGCGCGAGCCGGTGTCGTGGCTGGATTTGCTGGGCATCGTTCCCATCGCCTTCGGCATCTGGTTGACCACGCGCAAAGCCGCCTGATCCGCATGCAGCCAAAATCGCGTTTCGGGTTGCCGATATGCAACGACGCGGCTTGGCGGAATTCCAGGCCGGTTTTTCCTTGCCACTGCAGCCCGCGCGGACACGCTGCGCAGAGATATCGCGCCAGATTCCACGCCATCGCTTGCGTGCAGGGCGCATAACACTTGCTTTGCGCCTGCAAGGCATCAAGTACGCATACTCATTCTCATTGGCTTGTCGCTTTCTTGTAGCGGTTCTAAAGCGGTTTACCAAATGCAGCGCAAGGCTAGGCGCGGCCCTGCGGCTGATGGTAGTCTGCCGGGGTTGCGTACGCGCGGCATCGTGCGCTCCTTTGTCGCGATGCATTTGCGTCGCGCCTGACTGCAAGGAGTCCATTATGAAAGGCGACAAAACCGTCATCCAGTTCTTGAACAAGCAACTGACCAACGAACTGACGGCCATCAACCAATATTTCCTGCATGCCCGCATGCTGAATCATTGGGGCTTCGACAAGCTGGGCAAGCACGAGTACGAAGAATCCATCGGTGAAATGAAGCACGCTGATCGCCTGATCGCGCGCATCTTCATGCTGGATGGCCTGCCCAACCTGCAAGACCTGCACAAGCTGTTGATCGGTGAAGACGTGCCCGAGCTGCTGGCCTGTGACCTGAAGCTTGAGCAAGCCGCGCATGCCACCGTCGTGGAAGCGATTGCCTATTGCGAATCGGTGCGCGACTACGTCTCGCGCGATCTGTTCCAGGACATCCTGGACGACACCGAAGAGCACATCGACTATCTGGAAACCCAGATCGATCTGATCGACAAGGTCGGCATCCAGAACTACCTGCAAAGCCAGATGTCCGTGCCCGAATAAACTTTTCGGCCAAAGCAATGGCGCCCCTCGGGGCGCCATTTTTGTTTTTGCCGCCGGGCCGCCTCAAGGCAATGACGTCCGTTGAAAGCAGCACGCCCGCAAGAGCGGGCGTGAGGGCATTTTCAGCTGAGGTGCGGCGGGAACGCGCTCACTGTGGGCGGGCCGGGCATTCGGCCATCGTGCCCCAGGCGCGGTTCGGCGCACAGTACTTGTTGCGAGCGGCCCAGGAACACGAGGGGCGGTCGAAGAAGCCTTGCGAGGCGCATTGCGCCAGTTCGCGCTTCAAGGCGTCTTGCCAGCCGGGCGCGCCGGGGCTGAGCGCCGTATTGGGCGGGGGCGGAGGCGCCTGCACCATTTGCGGCGTGCCGTAGCCGCCGGCCTGCGCCTGGCCGCCATTGATGGCGGTGGAGGTGCCGGGCACCTGCAAGTCCAGGGTGCTGACGTCGGACGTGCCCGAAGGCAGCGGCACTTCGGAGGCGGCCGCGATTTCTCGGGCCTGCTCCGGCGTGATGCGTTCACGCGAAAGCTTCACGGCGGGATCGCTGACGGTGTCGAACAGCGACACCGTATTGACCTGCCATTCCCGGTCTGCGGGCTTGTCCGGCACGCCAAGGGTGCCGTCGATGCGGGGCTGCGGGGGCTGCGCCACGTAAGGCCGCCCGTTGGCGTCCAGGACGGGCTGCTGCGAAGCCGCTGCGTCCTGCCCAGGAGCCGGTGCGGCGGGCGGCGCGTGCGCCACCAGCCAGTCACCCAATTGAATCCCGCCCCAGGCCGACGCGCCAAGCGCGATCAGGAGCGTTGCGAATAATAAACGCCAAGACATTGCTACCCTCATCTGCCGTGCGGAACCCGAACGGGTCTACGCCTTGTCCCCGAATACCTTGCCGCCGTGCTCGCGCATCGCATGGAATTTCACTTCGGGATACAGGTCCTCGGCTACGCGCAACTGCGCAGGGGAACTGATCAAAAACGCCGCCGCATCGACCACATCATAGGCGATATGGGCCGCATTGGCATCCATGAACTTGCGCAGCGCTTTCGGGTTTTCAGACGTAATCCAACGTGCCATTGTGTAGCGGGAAGGCAGCATCCGGGCGTCTGCGCCGTACTCCGTCTTCAGGCGGTGGGCGACCACTTCGAACTGCAGCTGGCCGATCGCGCCCAGCAGCAGCGAGCCGCCGGCGGCCTCGGGGCGGAACACCTGAATGGCGCCCTCTTCACCCAGTTGCGTCAGGCCGGTGCGCAGTTGCTTGGTGCGCAGCGGATCCTTGACTTCCACTGCCTGGAAGAGCTCAGGCGCGAAGAACGGCAGGCCCGTGAACTGCAGGGTTTCGCCTTCGGTCAGCACGTCGCCCAATTGCAGCACGCCGTGGTTGGGAATACCGATCACGTCGCCGGCATAGGCCTCGTCCAGCAGCTCGCGCCGCTGCGACAGGAAAGACACCACGTTGTTGGGGCGCATTTCCTTGTTGGTGCGGGCGACCTTCAGGCGCATGCCGCGTTCGAAGCGGCCCGAGCTGACGCGCACGAAGGCCACGCGGTCGCGGTGCGCCGGGTCCATGTTGGCCTGCACCTTGAACACCACGCCGGTGAACTTGGGCTCTTCGGGCAGCACTTCGCGTTGCAACGCCATGCGCGGGCCCGGGGGCGGCGCATGGTCGACCAGCGCGTCCAGCACTTCCTGCACGCCGAAGTTGTTGATCGCCGAGCCAAAGAACACGGGGGTCTGCTTGCCGGCCAGGAATTGCTCGCGATCGAACGCGGGGGCGGCTTCGTTGATGAGCTCGATCTCGCCGCTGGCCTGATCGAATGCCGAGCCGTAACGGCGGGCGATTTCGGGGTTGGTCAGGCCTTCGATGACGTCATCGTTGTCGGAACGGCGTTCCTGGCCCGGGCGGAAGACGCGCATGCGGTCGCGGCGGATGTCGAACACGCCGCCGAACGCCTTGCCCATGCCGACCGGCCACGAGAACGGCACGGCGTCCATGCCCAGGTGGCCTTCGATTTCCGACAGCAGTTCCAGCGGCTCGCGCACCTCGCGGTCCATCTTGTTGATGAACGTGATGATGGGCGTGTTGCGCGCGCGGCAGACCTGCAGCAGGCGGATCGTCTGCGGTTCGACGCCGTTGGCGGCATCGATCACCATCAGCGCGGCATCCACCGCCGTCAGCACCCGGTAGGTGTCTTCGGAGAAGTCCTGGTGGCCCGGGGTGTCGAGCAGGTTGATGACGCAGTCGCGGTATTCCATCTGCATCACCGAGGACGCCACGGAAATGCCGCGTTGCTTTTCGATTTCCATCCAGTCGGACGAGGCGTGGCGGGACGCTTTGCGCGCCTTGACGCTGCCGGCGATCTGGATCGCGCCTGCGAACAGCAACAGCTTTTCGGTCAGCGTGGTCTTGCCAGCGTCAGGGTGGGAAATGATCGCGAACGTTCGGCGCCGCGCAACTTCTTGAGGGATATTCATGGTCGGAGGATTGTACTTAACGCCGCTTGTTAGGCCGGCGCGGTCCGGCTGCTTGCATGAAAAGCGCGGGGCACGCGCCGTCGCCGACGCGTGCCCCGCGCATGAAGATTCAGGAATGGCGGCGGAACGACGCCAGGAATACGCCAGCCAGGATGAACAGCGACCCGAAGGTGCGGTTCATCCAGCGGATGTGCTTGGCGTCGCGCAGCATGCGCAGCACGCGCGCCGCCAGCAGCGTGTACACGCCCATGGCGACCAGGTCGGTGAAGGCCAGCGTGCCGGCCAGCGCCGCATACTGCGGCGTCAGCGCGAGCGCCGGGTCCACGAACTGCGGCACCACGGCCAGCAGGAACACCGTGCCCTTGGGGTTCATGGTGTTGATCAGGAACCCGCGCATGACGAGTTCGCGGATCGACGCCTGCTTGGGGTCGCCCGCATCGACCGCGACGGGCGCGGCATCGGTGCGGATCTGGCGAACGCCCAGGTAGATCAGGTAGGCCACGCCCAAGTACTTGACCACATTGAAGGCCATTTCGGACGTGGCCAGCACCGCGCCCAATCCCACGGCCACGACGACGAACTGGAACAGGATGCCCATGATGAGGCCGGCCGTGTTCCAGTAGCCGCGTGCAAAACCGTACTTCAATCCCGAGGACATCGCCGAGATCGCGCCCGCTCCGGGTGAGAACGAAATGGCCCAGGAGGCCAGGAAGAACGTCAACCAGGTGGATAAGGGCATGATGGCGCGGGTCCTTGGATCGCAGGAAGTGGGAGTGCCGGTGATATTACCTGCTGGGGATTACTTGCCCAGCAACGCCGCGCGGGGGGCGCCGGACGGACGGCCCTGAGCCGGACGTCC
>NZ_DBHKZA010000053.1:0-23471 GCF_057314935.1 Achromobacter sp. | reverse complement strand
TGCCCAGCAACGCCGCGCGGGGGGCGCCGGACGGACGGCCCTGAGCCGGACGTCCTGAGCCGCCGTTGCCGGCCGGGCGGGCAGTGCCTTCCGGACGGCGCTGGCTTTGCTGCGGGCGGCCTTCGGCGCGGCCGGCGTGCGCCGGACGGTCAGCGGGCTTGCCGTCGCGAGCACCGCCGTTGCCGCGGCCTTCGCCGCCGGCACGGGCCGGCGCGGGGGCACGGCCACCAGTGGCGGCGCGGGGCTGGCCCTGGGCCGGACGCGAACGGCCGGCGCCGGCATTGCCGCCACCGTTGCCGCGACCGGCGTTGCCGCCACGGCCGCCGCCGCCATTGCGGTTGCCGCCGCGCGGGCTACGGGCGTCTTCGTCGCGTTCCTGGCGCTCGAAAGCGGCAGCGCTGGTCGGGGACGGGGTCCAGCCTTCGACCGGCTTGCGCTCGATCGTCTTTTTGATCAGGCGCTCGATGTCCTTCAACAGCTTGATTTCGCTGTTGTCGACCAGCGAGACCGCGGCGCCGGTGGCGCCGGCGCGGCCCGTACGGCCGATGCGGTGCACGTAGTCTTCCGGCACGTTGGGCAGTTCGAAGTTCACGACCTGGGGCAGCTGGTCGATGTCCAGGCCGCGGGCGGCGATGTCGGTGGCGACCAGGACCGTCACGGTGCTGTCCTTGAAGCCGGCCAGCGCGCGGGTGCGGGCCGATTGGCTCTTGTTGCCGTGGATCGCGGCGGCGGTCAGGCCGTCCTTGACCAGCTTTTCAGCCAGGCGGTTGGCGCCGTGCTTGGTGCGCGTGAACACCAGCACTTGATGCCAGCCGCTTTCGCGGATGATGTGGCTGATCAGGTCGCGTTTGTGGTGCTGTTCCACCATGTGCACCGTCTGGGTGACCAGTTCGGTGGCGGTGTTGCGCGGGGTCACCGAGACTTCGCCCGGGTTGTTCAGCACGCCGCGTGCGAGCGTGCGGATTTCGTCGGAGAACGTGGCCGAGAACAGCAGGTTCTGGCGTTGCTTGGGCAGCAGCGCGAGGATCTTGCGGATGTCGCGGATGAAGCCCATGTCCAGCATGCGGTCGGCTTCGTCCAGCACCAGGATTTCAACGCCGGACAGGTCCACCGTCTTCTGGCCGCAATGGTCCAGCAGGCGGCCGGGCGTGGCCACCAGGATGTCCAGCGGCTTGCGCAGCGCGGAGATCTGGGGGTTGATGTTGACGCCGCCGAACATCACCATGGACGTCAGCGAGGTGTATTTGCCGTAGGTCTGCACCGATTCCGCGACCTGCGCGGTCAACTCACGCGTCGGGGTCAGGATCAGGCAACGGGGGCGGCCGGGCTTGCGCAGTTCCGGCTTCTGCTGCATCAGCAGGTGCAGGATCGGCAGCGTGAAGCCGGCGGTCTTGCCGGTTCCGG
This sequence comes from Achromobacter sp., assembly GCF_057314935.1. NCBI lineage: Bacteria > Pseudomonadati > Pseudomonadota > Betaproteobacteria > Burkholderiales > Alcaligenaceae > Achromobacter > Achromobacter sp. The sequence goes on along the minus strand of NZ_DBHKZA010000053.1, from coordinate 22,067 downwards.
TCTGTGCGGCGGCCAGCAGGTCGCCGCCTTTGAGCACTTGCGGAATGGCTTGGGCTTGAATGGGGGTGGGTGCGGTGTAGCCGGTATCGGCAATAGCGCGCAACAGGGAATCAGCCAGCCCGAGGTCGGCAAAGGGGGAAGAGGTAGTCAAAACAACTCCAGCGGCAGCCCGTCGCTCAAGTTGAGAGACTCCAATCCAGGCGGACGAATAAGGAGAAAAGGGAAGCGCCCTGATGGGCGAAGCTTGGCAGCGAAGGGCCTAGCGGACGTGTGCAGATTGGCAAAGCACACGGTGCGATTGTAGCTGATGTGGCATTGCAGCACCGGTGGAATTTTCGCAGGGCGGTATCACCAAGTAACATATTGCATCGCCTATGCACGAAATAAGTGTTTTCCCTAGGCGGCACTCCCTATAATCCGTGCGCTTATATCCATTTGAAGAATAAAGGATCTCTATGAAGAAGTCGGCATTAGTGGGTGTCGTTGTTGTCCTGGGCGCGGTGTGGACCGGCACGGCCTGGTACACGGGCCAGAAGGCCGAGGACTTCGTGAACCAGTCGATCGCGACCGCCAATGACAGCTTGAAGACGTTCAGCGACAAGTGGGGCATCGCCTCCAAGGTCGAACTGGTGTCGTTCGAGCGCGGCGTGTTCTCGTCCACCGCGCGCTACCGCGTGAAGTTCACCGCGCCCGCCGCCGAAGGCAAGCCGGCCGAAGATCGCGACGTGCTGTTCGTCGAGCACCTGAGCCACGGCCCCCTGCCCCTGTCCAACCTGAAGACCGGCGCGTTCATGCCGGCCATGGTGGCCAGCGACTTCGCGCTGGAAGAGACGCCGGCCGTCAAGGAATGGTTCGCCGCCGCCAAGGGCGCCACGCCGCTGACCGGCCACTACAGCGTCAGCTACGCCAAGAACATCACGGGCAAGTTCAACCTGGCCCCGGTGGAAGTGGCCAAGGGCGACACGAACCTGAGCTTCTCGGGCATGACCGGCAACGTCGAATACGCCACGGGCACGAAGCACGGCGTCGTCGATCTGAAGACGGACAAGCTGGTGCTGTCCGGCCAGTCGGAAAACAGCGACATCGTCAGCATGGCCCTGCAAGGCATCACGCTGGAGAGCGACATGACGCCGGCCTCCAACGACATGTACGTGGGCACCCAGAAGCTGACGTTCAAGGATTGGACGATCACGTCCAAGGAAAAGCCGCCCGTCCAGTTCAAGGACACCACGATCGCCGTCGACGTGACGGAAGCCAATTCGCTGCTGGGCGCCAAGATGGCCCTGGATTTCGGCATGATCAACGTGCAGGCCAAGGACATGGCCGGCATGAAGCTGGCCATCGACGTGCAGAAGCTGGACTCCAAGGCGTTCAAGGCGCTCAACGACGTCTACGAAGCCGCTTCGCGTCGCATGATGCAGAGCAAGGGTGAAGAGCAGACGCCGCAGTTCACGCCTGAAGAGCAGCAGATCCTGAAGACCAACGTCGAACTGTTGCTGGCCGGCAATCCGACGCTCGCCGTGTCGCCGCTGGAAGTGCGCACGGCCAACGGCACGTCCACGTTCAACCTGAACCTGGACCTGGCCAAGCCGGCCTCCATGGACGGCGAGTTCGCGGACACGTTGACGCAAGCGGTGCGCAAGCTGGACGCCAAGCTGGTGCTGTCCAAGGGCAACCTGACCGACCTGATGGCGATCGAACCGCAAATGCGCGGCGTGCCGGCCGAACAGGCCGCCCAGACCGCCAAGGGCCAGGCCGAAATGGTCGGCACCATGGCGGCCGCGATGGGTATGGCCAAGGTCGAGAACAACAACATCGTCTCGTACCTGAACTACGCCGACGGTCAGGTCGACTTCAACGGCAAGAAGATGCCGGTCGAGCAGTTCCTGATGATGGTGATGAGCGGCGCAATGGGTGGCGCGCGCTAAGGCGCAGTCCCCGCACGCCGCATCAAGGAAAAAGCCGCCGCGCTTCACGGCGCGGCGGCTTTTTCTTTTTATCGTCGGGCAGTCAGAACGGCAAGGCGCCCGCGGCCACCTCGCCGTTGCGCAGCACCGCCACATGGAAGCGCTTGTCGGCCGCTTTCAGGATGTCTTCCGTGGGATCGCCCTGCACCAGCAGCAGGTCGGCCACCTTGCCATCGGCCAGGACGCCATGCTGGTCCAGGCCCATGAGGTCGTGGCCGCGCGAGGTGCCGGCGATCAGCGCGTCCACCGGCGTCATGCCGAATTCCACCATGTAGGCCAGTTCCATGGCGTTTTCGCCATGCAGGTTGAACGGCGTGCCGGCATCCGTGCCCATCGCGATCCGGCCGCCCGCCTTGTAGTACATCTGGAACGATTCGCGGTGGCGCTGTTCCACCGCGCGCGCCTTCTCCACGGCATAGGCCGGGATGCCGTTGTCGGCGTTGGCGATGATGTTGCGCACGGCGGCGATGGTGGGCACCAGATAGGTCTGGGCCTCCAGCATTTCGCGCAGGCAGTCGTCGTCCATGAAGATGCCGTGCTCGATGGAATCGATGCCGGCGCGCACCGCGTTCAGGATGCCCTGGGTGCCTTGCGCGTGGCTGGCGGTGCTTTTGCGAAAGCGCTTGGCCTCGTGCACGCCCGCCTTCAATTCGTCGAAGCTGTAGTGCGCGTCCATCGGGCTGACCCCGGGCGTCATCACGCCGCCGGTCGCCATGATCTTCACGAGGTCGCAGCCGGCGTGCACCTGTTCGCGCACGGCCTTGACCACGTCTTCGCAGCCGTCGGCGATGCGGCCGATGCGGTTGCCGTGGCCGCCCGTCATGCAGATGATGCGCCCCGACGCCTTGATGGTGGGGCCGGGGAAGACGCCGCGCGCGATGGCGTCGCGCACGCCGAATTCCAGATAGTCCTTGCCACCGCAGTCGCGCAGCGCCGTGACGCCGCCGCGCAGGCTGGCCTGCGCGTTCTCCAGCGCGGTCAGCGTGATCTGCGCCGGGCCTTGCTTGCTGAGCTGCGCATTGGGATCGGCGCCGCCGGTATAGACCAGGTGGACGTGGCAGTCCGCCAGGCTGGGCATCAGCGTCATGCCGGTGGTGTTGACCTGCATGCCGGCGTAGCCTTCGAATTCGGCCGCCGGCGCCACGCGCGCCACCCGCTGGCCGTCGACCAGCACGCCGTGGCCTTGCAGCATCTTGCCCTCGCCATCGAATACCTGTCCGCCGATGAAGAGGGTCTGTCGTGTCGCCGTCATGTCTCGCTCCGGTTGCGCTCAGGCATCAGCCTTCCACCACGTCCAGTCCCTCGCGGGACATGGATTGCAGGCGGGGCATCAATCCAAGCAGGTGTTGGCTATAGGGGTGTTGCGGGTGGTCGAACAGGCTTTCCGTTTCGGCCACTTCCAGCAGTTCGCCGTAACGCATCACGCCGACGCGGTCGCACATCTGGCGGATCACAGGCAGGTCATGACTGATGAACAGCATGGTCAGGCCCAGTTCTTCCTGCAGGTCTTTCAGCAGGTTCAGGATCTGCGCCTGGATGGACACGTCCAACGCGGAGGTGGGCTCGTCGCAGATCAGGAAACGCGGGCGCGTGGCCAGCGCGCGGGCGATGCAGATGCGCTGGCGCTGGCCGCCCGAGAATTCGTGCGGGAAACGCTCGGCCGCGCGGTCGCCCAGGCCCACCACGTCCAGCAGGTCGGCCACGATGCGGCGGGCCTCGGCCTCGCTTGCCGCCAGCTTGTGAAAGCGGATGGGCTCGGCCACGATGTCCAGCACGCGCATGCGGGGGTTCAGCGACGAGAACGGATCCTGGAAGATCATCTGGATCTGGCGCCGGAACGGGTTGAGCTGCTTTTCGCCCTTGAGCGCGGTCAGGTCCGTGCCGCCGAACGTGACGGAACCTTCCGAGGGCGTGTACAGCCCCGAGATCAGCCGCGCCACGGTGGATTTTCCGGAGCCGGATTCGCCCACCAGCCCGAAGACCTCGCCTTCGCCGATCGAGAAGTTCACGCGCTTGACCGCGTCCAGCGTGCGCTGGTTGCGTTTGAACAGCGCGCTCTTGAGCACGAAGCGCATGGACAGGTCGCGCACCTGCACCAGCGGACCGTCGGTATGCGCGCCGAAGTCGCGCCGTTGGCCCAGCCAGTGCGTGGCCAGGTCCAGGGGCTGCGACGGCGTCTTCACGTCTTCGATGTAGGTGACCAGCGGAAAGCGCTTGAGCTTGATGTCCGGGCGCGGCACGGCCGAGATCAGGCTGCGGGTGTAGGGGTGGTCGGGGTCGCCCAGGATCTTGGCGGTGGGGCCTTGCTCCACGAGCTTGCCGTGGTACAGCACCGCCACGCGGTCGGTCACGTCCGCGATCACGCCCATGTCGTGCGTGATGATGATCATGCCGACCTGCTCTTCGCGGCACAGCTTTTTCAAGAGCTCCAGGATCTGCGCCTGGATGGAGACGTCCAGCGCGGTGGTGGGCTCATCGGCGATGATCACCTCGGGTTCGCAGCACAGTGCCAGCGCGATCACCACGCGTTGCCGCATGCCGCCCGAGAACTGGTGCGGGTACTGCTGCACGCGCAGCTCGGGCTGGTCGATGCCGACCTGCACCAGCAACTGCACCGCGCGCTTCTTGGCTTCGGCGTGCGACAGGTTCAGGTGCACCTGCATGGTTTCGACCAGCTGGCTTTCCACCGTCTGCAAGGGGTCCAGCGAGGTCAGCGGATCCTGGAAGATCATGCCGATGCGGCGTCCGCGCACTTTGCGTTTCTGCGCCGGCGTCAGCGTGTCGATACGTTCGCCGTTCAGCAGCACCGAGCCGCCGGCCAGCCGCCCGGGCGCTTCCAGCAAGCCGATCACCGCGTTGCCGATGGTGGACTTGCCTGCGCCGGATTCGCCGACCACGCCCAGGATCTCGCCCTTTTCCAGGGACAGCGATACGCCGTCCACCGCCACCAGCGTGCCGCGTCGGCTGGGGAATTCAATGCGGATGTCTTCGATGTTCAACAGGGCCATGACGTCCTCAGCGCAGCTTGGGGTTGAGCGCGTCGCGCAGCCAGTCGCCCAGCAGGTTGACCGATAGCACCAGCGCCACCAGCGCGATGCCGGGGAAGATCGAAATCCACCACATGCCCGAGAACAGGTAGCTGTTGCCGATGCGGATCAGCGTGCCGAGCGACGGCGACGTGACCGGCACGCCCACGCCCAGGAACGACAGCGTGGCCTCGGTGATGATGGCGATCGCCAGGTGGATGGTGGCGATGACCAGCACCGGCCCCATGACGTTGGGCAGGATGTGGCGGCGCAGGATGGTGACGGGGCCGATGCCGATGAGGCGCGCGGCCTGCACGTATTCCTTGTTGCGTTCGACCAGCGTGGAGCCGCGCACGGTGCGCGCGTACTGCACCCAGCCCGAAATGCCGATGGCGAAGATCAGCACGTACAGCGCGAGTTGGTCGTGCATGTCGCGCGGCAGGATGCCGCGCGCCACGCCGTCGATCAGCAGCGCGACGAGGATGGCGGGAAACGACAGCTGCACGTCCGCGATGCGCATGATGAAGCTGTCGATGCGGCCGCCTGCGTAGCCGCTGATGAGGCCGAGCGTGACGCCCAGCACCATCGAGAACAGCACCGAGGCAAAGCCTACCAGCAGCGACACGCGCGAGCCATACAGTACGGCCGACAGGATGTCGCGGCCCTGGTCGTCGGTGCCCAGCAGGAAGTCGGGGCTGCCGCCCTCTTCCCAGGCGGGCGGCGTGTTCGCGTCCATGATGCTGAGCGACGCCAGGTCAAAGGGGTTGTGCGGCGCGATGACGGGCGCGAACAGCGCGCCCAGCAGGATGGCCAGCGTGACGGCGGCGGCAATGATGGCGCCGGGCGACCGCTTGAAGCTGTGCCACAGGTCGCTGTCGGCGGCGCGGGCAAACATTGGAGCGATGCGAGCAATCATTTTTTTTCCTTTTTTACCGCTGGGCCGTCCCAAGGTAAAAAGCACCCCCTCGGGGGGCAGCAAGCCGAAGGCGCGGCGTGGGGGCGATTTTCCACCGCTGGGCCGTCCCAAGGTAAAAAGCACCCCCTCGGGGGGCAGCAAGCCGAAGGCGCGGCGTGGGGGCGATTTTTCATTTGCTCTGCACGCGCAGACGCGGGTCTACGGCGAAGTACAGCAGGTCGACGACCAGATTGATGACGACGAACATGAACGCGATCAGCACCAGATAGGCGGCCATCACGGGGATGTCCACCATGCTGATGGCCTGGATGAACAAAAGCCCCATGCCGGGCCACTGGAACACCGTTTCCGTGATGATGGCGAACGCGATGATCGAACCCAGCTGCAGCCCGGTGATGGTGATGACGGGCACCATCGTGTTCTTCAAGGCATGGCGGAAATTGATCAGCCGTTCCGGCAGGCCGCGGGCGCGCGCGAACTTGATGAAGTCGGCGCGCAGCACCTCGAGCATCTCGGCGCGCACCAAGCGCATGATCAGCGTCATCTGGAACAGCGCCAGCGTGATGGCGGGCATGATCAGCGCCAGCCAGCCCGACTTGGTCAAAAAGCCGGTGGTCCACCACCCCAGGCTGACGACGTCGCCGCGTCCGAAGCTGGGCAGCCATCGCAGCTGCACGCCGAACACAAGAATGAGCAGGATGCCGATCAGGAACGTGGGCAGCGAGATGCCGGCCAGCGAGATCGCCATGAAGGCCTTGGACAGCACGCCGTGCCGCTTGAGCGCGGTGTAGATGCCCATCGGGATGCCTAGCGCCAGCGCCATGACGGCGGACACGAAGGACAGTTCCAGCGTGGCGGGCATGCGCTCTTCAAGCAGTTCGCTGACGGGCCGGCGCTGGCGGTACGAGATGCCGAAATCGCCCTGCACCGCATTGCCGACGAAGCGGGCGAACTGCACCACGAAGGGGTCGTCCAGGCCGAGCTCGACACGCAGCTGCGCGCGTTGTTCGGGCGTGGTGTCCTGGCCGACCATGCTGGCGATCGGGTCGCCCACATAGCGGAACATGGAGAACGCGATCAGCGCCACCGTCAACATCACCAGCACCGACTGGATAAGCCGTTGCGCAATAAAGGAAAGCATTATCGGATGCCCTCGTTTGCAGATAACGCCGGGCCGCGTTTCCGTTGAAAGCGGGAAGCGGGGCTGGGCCGGGCGCGCCCGGACGGCTTGCGCCGTCCGGGGCTCACATCGTCAGGAAATCAACGCAGGGATTGCGGCAAGCGGTTACGGCAACACCACGTCGCGCAGGTCGAGCACGTCGTCGGCGCGCTGGATGACCTTGATGTTGTCCTTCACGCCCCAGGACATCGGTTGCTGGTGCAACGGCAGATAGCCGAAGTCGCTGCGCACGATCTCGAACGCTTCCTTGATCATGGCGTTGCGCTTGGTCTGATCGGTTTCGACGCCGATCTTGTTGGTCAGGTCGTCCACCTTCTTGTTGCAGTAGCCGCCCAGGTTGAACTGACCAGCCGCCGTCTTCGCGTCGCGGCAGGCTGCCAGGTTCAGCAGCGCGTTGTGCGCGTCGGTGGAGCTGGGCGTCCATCCCAGCATGTACATGCTGGTCTGGTTGCCCGCCTGCAGCAGGATCTTGCCGAAGTACTTGGACTTGGTCTGCGCCAGCAGGTTGATCTTGATGCCGACGCGGGCCAGCATGCCGGCGACCGCCTGGCAGACCTTTTCGTCATTGACATAGCGGTCGTTCGGGCAGTCCATCGTTACCGTGAAGCCCTTGGGGTAGCCCGCTTCGGCCAACAGCTTCTTGGCGCGTTCGGGATCGGGCTTGTAGGGCGCGCCGTAGGAATCGGCGTAGCCGTTGATGGCGGTGGCCACCAGCGAGCCCAGCGGCTTGGCCGCGCCGCGCATGATCTTTTCGTTGATGGCCTTGGTGTCGACGGCCAGCACCACGGCTTCGCGGACCTTGGCGTCCTTGAAGGGGTTCTTGCCCTTCACGTCCGAGAACAGCAGTTCGTCGCGGTCCTGGTCCATGCCGATGAAGATGGCGCGCGCTTCGGGCGCCGTCAGCGGCTTGACGCCTTTGGCGTCTTCCAGGCGCTTCCAGTCCTGCACGGGCACGGGCTGCACCAGGTCCATTTCGCCGGAGATCAGCGCGGCCACGCGCGTGGCTTCCTGGGTGATCGGCTGGAAGATGACTTCGTCGACGTTGGTCTTGATGTCCTTGTTCCAATAGTCGCCATAGCGCTTGAGCACCGTCTTCACGTCGGGCTGGCGCGAGACCAGCATGAATGGGCCGGTCCCGTTGGCGTTCAGGTTGGCGTAGTTGCCCTGGTTGTCGCCCTTGACGTTGGTGGCTTCGGTGGTCTTGTTCTTCTCGGACCACGTCTTGCTCATGATGTACAGGAACACCCATTCGCGCGGCAGGATGGGGTTGGGCGTGGGGGTGGTGACTTCGATGGTGTAGTCGTCCACCTTCTTGATGTCGGAGGCTTTGGCGCCGTAGCCCTTCATGTCGGAGCCGGGCGTCAGGCTGCGCTTCCACGAGAAGATCACGTCGTCCGCCGTGAAGGGCGAGCCGTCGTGGAACTTCACGCCTTTGCGCAGCTTGAACACCCATTTGGTCGGCTCGGGGTTTTCCCAGCTTTCGGCCAGCAGGGGGGTCAGTTTCAGGTTGCCGTCGTAACCCGCCAGCGTCTCGTAGATATTGCCCTGGAAACCGAGCGTGAAGGTTTCGTTCAAGGCCATCGGGTCCATCGACGTGGCGTCGCCTTGATAGGACCAGTGGAACGTCTTGGCGGCCGCGCCGGCGCTGAATGCCAGGGATGCCGCAACGGCAGCCGCCAGCGCAGCCTGCTTCAGGTGGGGAAAAGTACGCATAGCCCTCATGCTCCGTGTAGTGCGCGGATCGCGCGACAGAAGTGACAGGGCCCCGGCCCCATCGGGATCCGGGGCATGGCGTTGCTGCTTACGACGAAAGACGGCGTGGGGTCAGATGGCGCGCGGCGCGAACTGCGCACAGGCCATGGAGGGCGATGCCGGGAATCACTGCCGAGGACTTCGACTTCACGATAGACCCAACCCCTTGTGATTGTCATGGCGGGGACGGACCGCGCCGATGCAGAACGAATCTTATAGATCGATTCGTTTAAGCGTCAATCGGTTTGGATTGGGGTTAGTCCGCGCTTGCCGTCGGCCTTGAATGGTGCGTTCCACGCCGGGAACGGCGCGGTGATCAAGCGTCCGGACGAGGCGTGGCGGCAAGGGTTTTCGCCAACTCGTGGACGATGCGCTTCCTGCGGTCGCTGTCTTCGTAATGCGTGCCCAGTGCCGACCATTCCGGACGGCTGCGCGCCTCCTTCAAGCCGTCGGGCAAGGGGCCCTTCTGCCAGGCGGCGTCATCCGGAAGGGCTAGTTTCAATGGCTCGCGCGCGGCATGGCCGCGGCGTTCCAGCGCGTCGATCAATTGCCGCTGGCGCAGCGCCAAGAGGCGCAGCACGGCGTCGTCCACGCTGATCTCGCGCCAGCCGCGCAGTTTGCCGGCCACGCGCTTGCCCAGCTTTTCGACGCCCTGCCACAGGCCGCCTGCGGCTGCGCCGATGAGCATGCCGGTGCCCAGGCTCAGGCCCGCGCTGAAGAGGTCCACCGCCGCGCCCGCCATCGCACCGGCGGCCGCACCCATGCCGACCTGCACGCCCATGTCTTTGAGCGCCTGCGGATGAAACAGGTCCATGCCCCAGCGTTCGCCTTGCAGCGGCAGTGCGTCATCCGAAAAATCAGATGGACGGAAGTTGTAGAGCGCCAGCAAGGCGTTCACGCAGGTCTGTTCGCGTTGCCGGACCTGATCGCGCAACTGGTTCGACACGGCGGCCAGCGCCGCCTCGTCGCTGGCGCTGGACACGTGCAGCGCCGCCACATCGACCAGCAGGTCGGCCAGCAGTTCGTAGGCGGCGGCGTGGCGTTCTCGGCGTTGCGCGGACAGGCTGTCGGACAGCCGCGCCAGCGCGCCCGCGTGCCGGTCCAGCAGCACGCCCAGTTTGGCGTACAGCTGTTGCTCGCCATCGAGAGGCGGCGCGACCGTGTCGAATTCCACCACCGCATGCAGGCCCAGCCGCGCCATCGCGCCGCGCCATTCGTCGGCGCGGTGGGCGGGCGCGTTCACGAAGTTCAGCACCGGCAGCAAGGGCCGGCCGCAGGCGGCCAGGATGGACAGTTCGTCGCGGTGCTTGCCCAGCACGGGATCGCGCGCATCGATCACATATAGCGCGGCGTCGCAGTCCAGCATCTTGGTCAGGACGCGGGCCTCCTGCTCGTAGCGGCCGTGCGCTTCGGGCGTGTCCAGGAAGCGGCGGATGCGCGCCGGGCCGTCCAGCCGTTCTTCGGGGCCATCCAGCCGCTCCAGGTATTCCAGCAAGGCGATGCTGTCTTCCATGCCGGGCGTGTCGAACCATTCGAGCACGGCGCGGCCTTCCAGGCGCAGCCGCGCGCCTTCGACGTGGCGCGTGGTGCCGGGGCTGTCGGCCACCTCGCCGAACGCGGTGTCGCGCGTGAGGGTGCGCAAGAGCGAGGTCTTGCCGGTGTTGGTGTGGCCCACCACCGCGATCTTGATGACGTCGTCAGCCATGGCCGGCCTCCAGCCACGCGAGCGGCGCAGTGGGGGTTTGCAGGATGGCGTCGGCAGGCAGGCCCAGGGCCAGCAGCCGTTCGCGCCACAGCGCGGCGCGTGTACCGGCGCCGGGCTGATCCTCTGCACCTGTGATGAGCCACACGCCGGTGGCCTGCGCGTGAGCGGACAGTTCGGCGATCAGGGACAGGGTGCCGCGGTCGGGCGTCTGGCGGGCGTCGCAGGCGATCAGCAGGCGCGAGGCCGCGGCCTGCGCCAGCGCGTCCAGCACGCGGTTGCGTTCTTCGCGCGTGTCCAGGTTGCCGGCCATCTGGAGGCCCGCGGACAGCCTGGCGGGCGGCCAGGCCAGGTCGGCGGGCAGTTCCAGGCCCAGCAGCACGGGCTGCCCGCCCAGCCCGGTAAGCGACGGCGCGCGCACGCGGGGTTCGTGCAGCGGATCCACGGGGCGGTCGATGCCGAGGGATTGGGCCGGGGGCTCCAGGCGGTCGCGTAGCGGCGAAAAACCGGCCAGCGTGGGGTCGATGCGTACGCGGCGCAGCGCGCGCAGCGTGGCGGCCACGCACAAGGCGCCCGCCAGCAGGCGCGGCAGGATGCCGTAGACCACCAGCACGCCGATCAGCCACAGGGACCACTGCACCTGCGCGTCGGCGGTCAGGGTCTGCGCGCCGTCGCTGGCGCGAATGACCGCAGCGTCCGGCATCGGGAAGCCCAGGTGCGCGGGCAGCCAGCCGATGGCCTGCGTCAGCCCCACGAAGGTGTCGGGCGCCAGCAGGGTGGTGGCCCAGATGAAGCGGTAGCTGGCGGTGGACAGCACCGCCAGCAGGGTCGCCAGCGCGGCGCACAGGGCGGTCAGCCACAACAAGTGGCTGATGGCGCCGAAGAGCCAGCGCAACGCGCCTGCGCGCGCCAGCAGGTTCAGGAAGGCCTGCGGCACCAAGGCGCCGTCGGGGCCGCGCGCCAGCTTGCGGGTGGCCCACAGCCAGAGGCGGCCCAGGCCGGTCACGGCCGACGCCCTGACGAGGAAGCTGGCCAGCCACAGCAGGAAGGTCAGCGCGTGCAGGCCGAGCAAGGCGCCCAGCGCCCACAGCACGTTGACCGGCCGCGATCCGTCGCCGAGCGCGCCCAGCGCGACGCCGATGCCCGACAACAGGGCCAGCACGAACAGCAAGGCCAGGACGCCCCGCGCGCTGCGCCGCCAGGCATCGACCAGCGAGGTCAGGTTTTCACGCTGCGCCAGCAGATCGGCGCGGGCCAGGATGCGCGCGGGCAGGTCGGTGTCCAGCTGCCGCACGCGCCGCACGGCATCGGCGTCGTCCAGCGGGCCCCAATGGGTTTCGCGCAGGCGGATGAGTTCGGCCAGCCAATGCGCGCGCAGCGGGCGCGGGGCGGCGGGGCCGGCCAGGGGATCGGAATCGCGAGAGGTCGGGGACGGCATCGCGTCGTGGGCAAGCGCGGCGGGGCCGCGGTGTCAGGCCGCTAAGGGCGATGGGCCATTGTAGACCGCGCGGGTCGGGAAACGGGGCCGGACGGCGGCCGCGTTCAATGCTGGCGGCGGGCGCTGCGGTACTGGCCGGGCGTGACGCCGATGGCGTCGCGGAACACCCGCGACAGGTGGCTGGCGTTGCCGAAGCCGCTGGCCTGCGCGATGCCGGCCAGGTCGCCCTTGCCGGCGGCCAGCAGGCTTCGGGCATGCGCCAGGCGGCGTCCGCGCACCCACGCATGCGGCGGTTCGCCGAACGACGTGTGGAACATGCGGGCGAAGTGGTAAGTCGACAGCGCGGCGACGCCCGCCAGCTGGTCCAGCGTCAGAGCGTCGTGCAGGTGCGCGTCCACGTAATCCATGACGCGCCGACGCACGGCGGGCGCCAGGCCGCCCCGGGCAGGCGGCGCAGACTTGCGGGCCACGCCCTGGTTCAGCAGGTGGTGCAGCACGGTTTCGGCCGCGCTGCTGGCCGCCAGCCGGTCGGCCGGCTGCGACCAGTCGGTGCCCAGCAATTGCCGGCACACGTCGATCAGCGAGTCGTCCTGGATGTAGGTGCGGTCGCGCAGTTCCAGCGTGCGGGGTTCGCAGTCCAGCCGCATGACGGCTTCGCGCGCGAGCCGTTCGGGGGCGATGTACAGGTGCAGGAAATGCACGGTGTCGTTCATGCACCAGCGCGAATAGTGTTCGGCGGGCAGCACGCAGAATTTGCCGGCGCCGCCGTGCAGGGTGTCGTGGCCGACCCTGAACGACTTGTCGCCGCCATGCAGGTACAAGGACAGCGTGTGATGGCCCGGGGTGTCGTAGCCCAGTGTTTCGTTGGCGCTGCGGCCCCATTGCGAAATCGCCATGCCTTCGCCCAGCGGGGAGGCGCGTTCCAACGTGGCGGTGGAGCGCGACAGGGTGCGGAAGACGGAGAAATCGGCCGGGGCCGAGGCGATGGTGCCCATAGGACTGAAATGCTACTGCGATCTTGCGCGCGCCGCGCGCGCGACGGTGCAAAAACCGCAAGATCCGGCAATCCGGGGCGGGCGGGGCGGCGCACACTGGCGCCAAGCCGGCGTGTGCCTTCGCCTGCCGGTTTCGTGTCCCTTATTTTCTGCCCATCGCATCGTGAATCTCTTCCTGTATTTCCTGACCGTCGTCATCTGGGGCACCACCTGGATCGCCATCAAGCTGCAACTGGGCGTGGTGGCCATTCCCGTGTCCATCTTCTACCGCTTCGCGCTGGCGGGCCTGGTGCTGTTTGCCGCCCTGTTGCTGACCCGCAAACTGCAGAAGCTGGACCGGCGCGGCCATTGGCTCTGCGTGGGCCAGGGCCTTTGCCTGTTCTGCCTGAATTTCCTGTGCTTCTACACCGCGACGCAGTGGATCCCCAGCGGACTCGTGTCGGTGGTGTTCTCCGCCGCCACGCTGTGGAATGCGCTGAACGCCCGGCTGTGGTTCGGCACCCGCGTCGCGCCGCGCGTGATGGTGGCCGGCGTGTTCGGCTTCTCGGGCCTGGTGCTCTTGTTCTGGCCCGAGCTGGCCAGCCAGCAGGCCAGCCACGAGACATTGTTGGGCCTGGGCTTCGCGTTGCTGGGCACGTTCTGCTTTTCCACCGGCAACATGCTGTCGTCGTTGCAGCAGCGCGCGGGCATCCGGCCGCTGACGGGCAATGCTTTCAGCATGGTCTATGGCGCGACGATCCTGTTGGCGGGTTGCCTGGTGGCGGGCCTGCCGTTCCAGTTTGATTCGTCGCCGTCCTATGTCGGCGCCCTGCTCTACCTGGCGATTCCGGGATCGGTGATCGGCTTTACCGCGTACCTGACCTTGGTAGGACGCATGGGGCCGGCCCGCGCCGCATACTGCACGGTGCTGTTCCCCGTCGTCGCGCTTACCGTGTCGACGGTGGCCGAGGGTTATCAATGGACGCCGTCGGCCTTTGCCGGGCTGGCGCTGGTGATGGTGGGCAACCTGCTCGTCTTCACGAAATGGTCGCCCTTCATGCGCCGCGCGCTGGCCTAAGGCGGCAATCGCCGGGCTAGCGCGCCAGTTGCCGTAGCCCGTCCAGCAGGCGGGCGACCTCGCCATCGCTGGTCAGATAGCTGACCGAGGCCCGCGCGATCTGCGTCAGGCCGCGCGCCTGCATGTCCAGCGGCGTGTAGGGCACGCCGTTGCTGCCGATGGTGATGCCCTGCGCAGCCAGGGCGCGTTGCACGGCCGCCGCTTCCTGTCCGGCCAGGTTGAAGGACACCAGGCCGGACAGCTCCCGGCCCTGATCCAGAACGGTGATGCCCGGGATGGCGGCGATTTCCGTTCTGAGCGACTGGGCTTTGGCATCGATGGTGGCGCGGATGGCCTCCAATCCGATGTCCAGCGCTTCCTGCAAGGCGTGGGCCAGCCCGCAGCGCAACGCCAGCGAGTTCTCGGCGGATTCCAGGCGGGCGGCATCCGCACGCAATTGCGGCTGGCCGTCCGCGCCCAGCGGGGCCGAATGGGTATCCACGAACGCGGGCGTGAGCTGGTCGAGGAAGTCGCGCCGCACGTACAACAGGCCCGTGCCGCGGGGGCCGCGCAAGGCCTTGCGGCCGGCGCCGCTCAGCACGTCGCAGCCGATCTCCGTCACGTCGATGGGCACCTGGCCGACCGCCTGCGCGCCATCCACGAAATACGGAATGCCATGCCGGCGCGCCACGCGGCCGATGGCTGCCGCTGGATTGATCAGGCCGCCGTTGGCGGGCAGCCAGGTCAACGCGATCAGGCGCACGCGTTCGTCCAGCATGGCGGCAAGCGCCTCCGGGTCCACGCAGCCGCTGTCATCCGAGGCGATGGTTTCCAGGACGGCGCCAGCGCGTTCCGCCCGCAGCCGCATCGCCGCCAGGTTGCCGCCCCATTCGTGACGGCCGACCAGGATGCGGTCGCCGGGTTTCCACGGCGCCATTGCGGCAAAGGCCGCGCCCCAGCCCGGGGAATTGCCGGTGGTCAGCGCGATCTCTTCCGGCTGCGCATTGAGCAGCCGGGCCGCCAGCGTGCGGGCGCTTTCGGTCAGCGCGCGCGAGGCCACGCCGGCCTCCATCGGGCCCTGCGCCGCCTCGCGCTGCAGATGCGCGTAGATCGCTTCCAGCGTGCCGGCAGACGGCAACGACGAGCCGGCGTGATTGAAGTGGACACTGGTTTGCGCGCCGGGAGTGCGGGCGCGCAACGCGTCGATGGCGTCAGGGGTCAGAGGGGCTGGCATGGCGGCTGGCGATCAGGCGGGGGTCAGGGCGATGACGGCTTCAATTTCCACGGCCACGCCCTGGGGCAACGATGCCACGCCGACCGCGCTGCGCGCATGGCGGCCGGCGTCGCCGAACACGTCCACCATCAGGTCGGACGCGCCATTGGCGATGGCGCTCTGGCGGTTGAAGTCAGGCGTGCTGGCCACGAACACGCCCAGGCGCACGACGCGGGCCACGCGGTCCAGGCGGTCGCCGGTCGCGGCGGCGATCTGCGACAGGATGCTCAGGCCCGACAGCTTCGCGGCTTCGACGCCGTCGGCGTCCGAGATCTGGTTGCCCAACTGGCCCAGATAGCGCGGCTTGCCGCCCTGGCGCGAGATCTGGCCCGAGATGGTGAGCAGGTTGCCCTCCAGGACGAACGGCACGTAGTTGGCGGCGGGCGCGGCGGCGGCTTCCAGGGTGTAGCCCAGTTCGGCCACGCGGCCGGAGATGGTGCGGGACATGTCGATTCACCTGCAAAAAGGGGTTGGCGGAAAAGTGCAAGCTTCGATGCTATCGGCCCCCGCCGCGCGTGACCAATCAATTCTTGCCTTTTACGCATGAGTAGAACTAATGCGTGTCCGCAGCCGCCCTCGCCGCTTGGACCAGCCAGTCATGCAACACCTGGGCCGGGGGCGTCAGGGCGCCACGGGGGGCGACGAACCACCAGCCGATGCGCGGATCCTCCAGCACCGTTGCCGGCAGCGCCTCGACCAGCGCGCCGCTGGCCAGGTGCGGGCCGATCAGCCGATGCCGGCCCATGGCCAGGCCTTGGCCGGCCAGCGCGGCTTCGACGACGATGTTGTAGTCATGCAGGTGAACGGTCCGGGCGCGGCCCAGGTCCATGCCGAATCGCCGGGCCCACGCATCCCATTCAAAGGGCTGCCTGGCATGCGAGGCAAGCAGCGGGTGGCGCAGCAGATCGTCCGGCGTGCGCGGGCGCTTGCGGCTGGCGATCAGGCCGGGGGCGCATACGACCGATAGCCGTTCGGCCATCAGCAGCCGCGAGGCCACGCCGGGCCAGCCGCCGCGGCCGTAGCGGATCGCCACGTCCACTTCTCCACCCGCCACATCGGCCAGGCCAATGTCCGGCTGCAGTTGCAGGTCGATGTCCGGGTGCGCGGCGGCGAACGCCGGCAGCCGCGGGGCCAGCCAGCGCGTGGCGAACGACGCCAGCAAGCCGACCTTGAGCGTCGCGCGCGCGGCAGCCGGCGCGCGAATGGCGTCGGTGCCCTGGCGCAGCAATTCAAAGGCGGCGTGCACGTGTTCGTAATAGGCCCGCCCGGCAGGCGTGAGCGCCACCGCGCGCGTAAGCCGTTCGAACAGCGTCACGCCCAGTTCGCTTTCCAAGCGCTGGATGTGGTGGCTGACCGCGCTTTGCGTGATGAAGAGCTCTTGGGCGGCCAGCGAAAAGCTCAGGCGCCGCGCTGCCGCTTCGAAGGCGCGCAAAGAGACCAGGGCAGGCAGGGATCGCGTGGAACGCATGGGCAAGGGGCGGAAAGCGTCAAGGCGGGATGCGCGTCATCCTACGCTTTGTGAAGGGCAATGCAAAAAGCCCGCAAACAGGTTGCGGGCTTTTTTAAGGGTACTGCGGGTACTGCTTGTCTTGCGAGCCGCGCGGATGAAGATTGCGCGGCTGAATTCTTGGCTCCCCGAGCTGGGCTCGAACCAGCGACCTGCGGATTAACAGTCCGTCGCTCTACCGACTGAGCTATCGGGGAACAGGTAGAGGGGCCGAATTATGCACAAAAAATCGAAAGAATGCAAAACGGCCTGGAAAATTTCAATCAGGCGTCCTGAATCGCCTGCGCCGTGCGGAACAGTTGCGGCACGATATCGCTCAGCAAGCGGTCGGTGGGATAGTCATGGCGCGGCGCTCTCACGCTGATTGCGGCCAGCGGCACGTCACGCGCGTCGCGCAGCAGCACCGCCGCGCCCACCTGGTTTTGCAGCACCTGGTCTTCGGTCAGCGCATAGCCGTCGTCGCGGGCCTGGCGGATCAACGCCAGCAAGGCGTCCGGGTCCACGACCGTGCGCGGCGTGAACGCGCGTGGCGGCGCCCGCAGCAGCGTCTGTCGGATGGCGTCATCGTCCTGCGGGGTGAGCAGCATGCGCCCGCCACTGTTGCACCACGCGGGCATGCGGCGGCCGGGCAGCATTTCGGCCAGGGTCAATTGCCGGCTGGGCAGGCGCAGCAGATAGATCATGTCGCTGCCGGCCAGCACGCTCATGTGCACGGCCAGGCCGCAGCGGTCGCGCAGCGCCACCAGATGCGGCGCGGCCATGGACACCAGCCGGTCGCTGCGCAGGAAGAAGTAGCCCAGTTCCACCACGCGCGGTCCCAGCCGGTAGCGGCGCGAGGCCGGGTCCTTGATCAGGTAGCCCATGCGCTCCCACGTGTGGATGAAGCGCTGCGCGGCGCTTTTGCCCAAACCCGTGATCGAGGCGATATCGGTCAGGCCCAACGAGTCCGAGGCGTCGCGGAACGCGTCCAGCACCCGCATGCCCTTTTCCAGCGACGCGACGAACAAGGGATCGTCGGCGTCCATGGCGGGGGTGTCGGCGACGGGAGAAGGACGTGTCGGCATAGGGTTCGGACCGGGCGGCGCAAGGGATCGGAGGCAGCGAAGACAGGGGCAGCGGTAGTTTCCCCGAATTGTCCGGGGCCGCAATACCCACTATAAAGTTGATTATTCAATACTTTGTATCGCATAGCAATACATCTACGCTGCAATGACCCAGACTTCCTCTTTATGCGACATGACCGCCGTGGCGCTGCGCGCCGAGATCGGCGCCGGCCACCTCAGCGCCCGAGACGTGACGGCTGCGCACCTGGCGCGCATCGACGCCTGCAATGCGCAAGTGAATGCGGTGGTGACCGTGGATGCCGAAGGCGCCCTGGCGCGCGCGGCCCAGGCCGATGAACGCCAGGCGGCCGGTCACCCGCTCGGCCTGCTGCATGGCCTGCCCATCGTGCACAAGGATTCGTTCCTGACGGCCGGCATGCGCACGACTTACGGGTCGCCGCTGTACCGCGACTTCGTGCCCGAGCGCGACAGCCTGATCGTCAGCCGCGAGCGCGCGGCCGGGGCGATTACCTTGGGCAAGACCAACCTGCCCGAATTCGGCGCCGGCTCGCAGACGTTCAACCCGGTATTCGGCGCCACCCGCAATCCCTACGACCTGCGCCTGACGGCCGGCGGCAGCAGCGGAGGCGCCGCCGCCGCACTGGCCACGCGCATGGCGCCGCTGGCAGACGGCACCGACATGGGAGGCTCGCTACGCAATCCGGCCTCGTTCTGCAACGTGGTGGGCCTGCGGCCGTCGCCGGGTCGCGTCCCGCAGTGGCCGACGGCCAACCCGTTCAACGCGTTGACCGTGGCGGGCCCGATGGCGCGCACGGTCGCCGACGTGGCCCTGCTGCTGGCCGCTACCGCCGGCGCAGACCCGCGCGATCCGCTGGCCATCGAACAGGACCCGGCGCGCTTCGTGGACAGCCTGGCGCGCGATTTCAAGGGCGTGCGCATCGCCTATGCGCCGACGTGGGGCGGCCTGCCCGTTGAACGCGCGGTGCTGCAGGCGCTGGAACGCCAATTGCCCGTCTTCGCGGACCTTGGGGCCGTCGTGGAGCCCGCCTGCCCGGACTTCACCGGCGCGGACGCCTCGTTCCAGGCCCTGCGCGGCCAGGCCTTCGCGGCAGGCTATGAAGCCGTGCTGCGCGACCACCGGCATCTGCTGAAAGACACCGTCATCTGGAATATTGAATTGGGCCTGCAACAGTCGCCCGCTGCCTTGCTCCAGGCCGAGCGAGACCGCGCCGCCCTGTTCGCGCGCATGCATGCCTTCATGCAGAACCATGAATTCCTGATCGGGCCGGTCAGCCAGGTGCTGCCGTTCCCGGTCGAACAGGAAACCGTGAGCCGCATCGACGGCACGCCGATGCACAACTACATCGACTGGATGCGTTCAGGCTATTACCTGTCGCTGACCGGCCATCCGGCCATTTCGGTGCCCTGCGGCTTCAGCGACGCGGGTCTACCCGTCGGCATCCAGATCGTCGGCCGCTATCGCCAGGAACATGCGCTGCTGCAACTGGCGCACGCGTTCGAACAAGCCACGCAGTACTGGCGCCAGGCGCCCGTGCTGCCGCATTGAACACCACACCAACAACACAAGGGGAAACCAATGAACCAAACCGTCGCCCGTGCCCTCGCGCTGTGCGTCCTGGCCGCGACGCCGCTGATGGCTGCGGCACAGTCGTATCCGGACAAGCCGATCACCATGGTGGTGCCGTTCCCGCCCGGCGGATCCACCGACGTCATCGGCCGCCTTTTCGCCGTGAAGCTGGGCGCGCGCCTGGGCCAGACTGTCGTCATTGAAAACAAGCCCGGCGCCAACACCGGCATCGGCGCCGCCGCCGTCGCCCGCGCCGCGCCTGACGGCTACACGCTGATGATCACCGGCGCCCCGACGTTCACGTCGAACCCGCTGCTGTATCCGAACCTGAACTATGACCCGATCAAGAGCTACGAATACGTCGCCGTCGCCGGCAGCACGCCGTTCGTGATCCTGACGAACCCGCAGACCGGCATCGGCATCGTGGCGGACATCACGAAGCAGTCCGCCGCGCAGCCGCTCAGCTTCGGTTCGTTCGGCAACGGTTCCACCCCGCACATGGCAGGCGAATCGCTGGCCCAGCGCACCGGCGCCAAACTGCTGCACGTGCCCTACCGCGGCAGCGCCCCGGCCATGACCGACCTGATCGGCAACCAGATTCCGCTGTCGATCGACACGCTGGTGGCGGGCCTGCCCCAGATCAAGGCCGGCAAGGTCCGCGCCGTGGCGCTGACGGGCCGCGCGCGCTCGTCCCTGGTGCCCGAGGTGCCCACCGTTGCGGAAAGCGGCGTGGCGGGCTACGACTTCGAGACCTGGTTCGGCGTCGTCATGCCCAAAGGCACGCCCGCGCCCATCGTCGCCCGCATGTCCAAGGAAATCGAGGCCGTCATGGCGGAACCGGATACCCGCGCCAAACTGCAGGAGCTGGGCTTTGACGCCACCTACCAGGACCCGGCCGCGTTCCGCCGCAAGGTCGAGATGGAACTTGAGCGCAACGCGGCGATCATCAAGGCGTCGGGGATCAAGCCGGATTGACCGATTGGCGGCTCGTGGCGCCCTGATCGGAGCGCCTGCCCGCCTTTCCACCGTCGGCGCACGCGGCAAGTTGTAAGGCCGATCCCTTATGATGGCACCCGGAAGGCTCGCGACCTCTCTCGTTTTTTCTGGGTTCACACATGTCATCGTTCGACATTCAATTGCTGCTCACCGCCCTGGTGAGCGTCCTGGTGCTGGTCGCGCTTATTGTTTCGCGCATCCGCATGCACCCGCTGCTGGCGCTGCTGATCGTTTCCATCGGCGTCGGTTTCGCCACCGGCATGGAGCCCGTGGCCATCGTCAAGAACCTGACCGACGGCGCGGGCAAGACCCTGGGCGCGGTCGGCGTGGTGATCGCGCTGGGCGCCATGCTGGGCAAGATCCTGGCCGACTCCGGCACCACCGAACGCCTGGCCAACGCCATCCTGCGGCACACCTCGCCCCGGATGATCCCCTGGGCCATGACGCTGGTGGCGTTCGTCATCGGCATCCCCATGTTCTTTGAAGTCGGCCTGGTGGTGATGCTGCCGCTGATCTTCAGCGTGGCGCGCAAGCTCGAGAGCCAGCAGCGCTTCAAGGGGTCGGCCTACGTGTATGTCGGCGTGCCGGTGATTTCCGCCCTGGCGGCCATGCACGGCATGGTGCCGCCGCACCCGGGGCCGTTGACGGCGATCGCCACGTTGAAGACCACGGTCGGCCCGACCATGATCTACGGTTTCATCGCCGCGCTGCCGGCCATGGTGTTCGGCGGTCCGCTGTATGGCGCGTTCATCGCCCCGCGCATGACGACCCGTCCGGACGAGGCGCTGCTGGACCAGTTCACCGCCACCCGCGAAGCGGCCGCCGGCAACGGCGCGCCCAGCGTGGGCCTGGGCATTCTGGCGGCCTTGCTGCCGGCGCTGCTGATGCTGGTGCACGCCGTGGCCGAGATGCTGCTGCCCAAGGGCTCAAGCGGGCTGCACGTGGCCGCCTTCCTGGGCAACCCGGTGGTCGCCATGCTGCTGGGCGTGCTGTTCGCGGCGGTGACGCTGGTCTTCATGCGCCGCGGCGACGCCGAAAAGCTGCGAGAGGCGCTCGGCCAGAGCTTGAAGCCCATCGCCGGCATCATGCTGATCATCGCCGGCGGCGGCGCCTTCCAGCAGGTGCTGACCAGCGCCAAGGTCGGCGACGCCATCGTGCACCTGACGCACCAGTTCGCCTTCCCGCCGCTGATCCTGGGCTGGCTCATCGCCATGCTGCTGTCGGTGTCCACCGGTTCGGCCACGGTCGGCATCGTGGGCGCAGCCGGCCTGCTGGCGCCGCTGGCCGGCGCCGATCCCTCGTTGAACCTGCCGCTGCTGGCACTGTCGATCGGTTGCGGTTCGCTGTTCTTCAACTATGCCAACCATGCCGGTTTCTGGATGGTGAAAGAATCCTTCGGCATGACGATGGGTGAAGCCACCAAGACGATCTCGGTGGTGCAATCGATCGTGTCGGTGGTGGGCCTGATCATGGTGCTGCTGTTCAACATGCTGCCCCCGCTGGGCTGACGGCCCGGGCCGGAAACGGCCGCCGAAAAGCAAAAAAGCCCAACCGGATGGTTGGGCTTTTTGCTGGATGCTTTTGGTGCCGGTGAAAGGAATCGAACCCTCGACCTTCTCATTACAAG
>NZ_DBHKZA010000052.1:0-47712 GCF_057314935.1 Achromobacter sp. | reverse complement strand
CCCTACGGGCGCAGCGCTTCCGCCGCCATCCCCAAGCCGTTGAAACCGGTGGACACGGACGGTTCGTAGCCCAACGCTTCCGAGATGCTGGCCGCGGTATCGACCAAGGCCTTGATCCAGTCGTCCTGCAGGCGTTCGGCCGGGGCCGAGATCGACAGGCCCGCCACCAGCTTGCCGGTGTCGTCGAAAATGCCGGCGGCGATGCACCGCACGCCCAGCTCCAGCTCTTCGTTGTCGCGCGCATAGCCATGGCGGCGCACCAGGGCCAGCTCGCGTTCCAGACGGTCCAGGTCGGTCAGGCTGTTGCGCGTGTGGCCGGCCAGGCCGGTGCGCAGCGCATAGGCGCGCACCTGGCGCGTGTCGCCGGTGGACAGGAACAGCTTGCCGGTGGAGGTCAGGTGCAAAGGCGCACGGCCGCCGATGGCGCGCACCACCTGCATGCCCGAACGCTCGCTCCAGGCGCGGTCGATGTAGACGATCTCGTCGCCCTGCTGGACCGACAGGTTGATGGTCTGCCCCGTCAGCTTATGCAGCGATCGCATGGCGGAAATTGCCGCCTCGCGCACGTTCAGGCGCCCTTTCACCAGTGACCCCAGCTCCAGCAGGCGCATGCCCAGCTGGTACAGGCCGTTATCGACGCGTTCGACGTAGCGGCCCACGACCAGGTCGTTCAGGATGCGGTGCGCGGTGGAGGCATGCAGGCCAGTGGTCGCGGACAATTCCTTGAGCGTGACGGGGTCCTGCTGCGCGGCCAGGGCATCCAGGAGGCGCATGGCGCGCTCGATCACCTGAATCGCGATCGGATGGGCGGGGGCGCCTTCGGTTTCGGCGTCCAGGGGATTGCGGGGGGGCGAAAGACGGGGCATAGGGGAAGGTTGGGGCTCGCGCCGCGCCGCCGAAAGAAACCGGCCTTGCGGCAACGCAGCAAACAGTTCTTTCCCGTATTGTGAAATTTACCGCGCCGTTTGGCAATGGGTTTTTCAGCAATAAACGGGGTCGGCACCCGTTTATTGCTGATCCGCGTCAGTGGGCGGGCGGCGGCGCCAGCTTTCCGCCCAAGCGCAGCACTTCGGCCCGCAGGAACTCCAACGCCGCTGCGGCGGCGGCCGGTTCGCCCTTGACGCCCAACTCGATATGCGGGGTGCCGCCGGCTTCGCCGACGCTGGGCAGGCTGAACGCGCGCACGTCCGGCCAGCGGGTTTCGACGCTGACCATGGCAGGCGTGATGCGCGACTCGGGCATGCTGAATACGAGGAAGGAATGCTCGACGTGGGCGCGTACATGTTGCAGTGCACGATAACGCGTGTCCAGCGTCCACTCCAGCATTGGCCACGCCATGACCGGAAAGCCCGGCACGAACGTGTGGTCCTGGATGAAGAAGCCCGGAATCCGGTTATACGGATTCGGGACGATCTCGCAGCCCTCGGGGAACATGCCCATCTGCAGGCGTTGCTGGTTTTCGGGCGCGCCCATGTCGGCGGTGCCCTGCCCTTTGGCTGCCATTTCGGCCGTCCGCAGCGCGATCGCCGCTTCGGCTTCAGGGTGCAAGGCCAGCGGCCGGCCCAGCGCCGCGGCGGCGGCTTGGCGGGTGTGGTCGTCAGGCGTGCCGCCGATGCCGCCGCAGGACAGCACCACGTCGCCGCTGGCGAAGCTGCGCCGATAGGCGGCCACCAAGGTATCGCGATCGTCGGGCAGGACTTCGGCCCAGCCCAGTTGCATGCCGCGCGCGCTCAGGAGCTCGACGACTTTTGAAAAATGCTTGTCTTGACGGCGGCCCGAGAGGATTTCATCCCCGACGATGATGAGGCCGATGCGGCGGGCGGCGGATTCTGCGGCCATGTCCGATTCCATTGGGTAAGAGGGGAGACGCCGGTCAGGCGTCGATGACGCGGTCCTCGCGCAAGCGCTTCAATGCGTCCAGTCCGTAATGCGCGTAGACCAGCGCCGAGAACACCGGCAGGATGATCCACGCGGGCGGCAACAAATTCAATAGCGAGCAGATCAGGCCGATGGTCCAGAAGCCGCCGTTATTGCGTTCCAGGATCAGCTTGCGTTCCTCGGGGCTGGCGTGTTCGACGATGGCGTCCACGCGCATCATGCGCGAGAACGCGAACGCCCACCAGAAGATCGACAGCACGATGGCCATGGGCGGCACCAGCCACAGCGGCAGCGTCAGCAGCCACCCGGCGGCAAACGCCGCGGACACCCAGACGGCGTTCCACACACTGACTGCGGTGGCGTTCTTGCCCTGCCGCGTCACGGCGGCGTACTCGCGCTGCCCGACGTGGCGCAGCACCAGCGGCATGACGAAGACGGCCGCGATCGCCAGGCCCAGGATGCCCGACACCGGCAGCAGGATGGCCACCGCGATGATGGGGACCAGATAGATCTTGAGCGAGAACAGCCCCATCGCCAGCATCCAGTCCTCGGCGCGGTTCACGAAGTCCCAGCGCGCCGCCTCGGCGGCCAGCCATTCGTTGAGCGGCGTCCAGAACAGGTACAGCAGCAAAAAGGCGCCGATCAGCGCGATCAGGAACGGCAGCAGCACCGCGAACAGCATGCTCGGATGGCACTGGGAAACGAGCGCACGCTTGAACGCCTGGCCCACGCTGACGGCGCCGGCCCCTGCAGCGGACAAGCGGCCGTTGCCGGGGCGGGGGGAATCAGTGCGCAAAGCGGTCATGGGAGCGGAAAAATGGGGTGGACATCCCGGGTATGATAGTCAAACATGCCTTCATCTGCTCACATGTCTCTACTCGTACCCGGCACCGACCTTGCCGCCCTGCGCGCGCGGCTTGGCGCAACCCCCGACACCTGGCTGGTGGCCTGTTTCTGCGCAGCCTGGTGCGACACCTGCGAGCAATACAAGCCCAAGCTGCAGGCGCTGGCCGACACGCTGCCGCAGCACGTTTTCGCCTGGATCGACATCGAAGACCATGCGGAACTGCTGGGCGATGAAGACGTCGAGAACTTCCCCACCCTGCTCGTGCAGATCGGTGCGCGCGTCGTGTTCTACGGTCCCATGCTGCCGCATATCGGGCACCTGGAACGGCTGCTGGAAAGCGTGGATGCGAATAGCCCGGCTGTCGCCACGGAACTGCCGGATCTGCCGAAGATGCTGGCGGCCTGAGGGCCCGCGGCCCCGCAAACCGGGCCCGCACAATAAACAAACCCGCAAGGCCTTCCGGCGTTGCGGGTTTTTTTCTTCGCCGGGCATTGTCATGCCTGAAGGCGATCAGTTCTTGCGCGAGCCGCCCAGCAGCACCGCCACCTGGCGCTTGGGCGCCGAGGACGTATTGCCATTGCCGTTGTTGCTGGGCGCCGGCTCTTCGGCCGCCGAGGAGGAAGCCGAAGGCTCGTAGGGCTTCAGGAAGAAATCGTCCACCGGCTGGCGCGAACCGCCGGACGTATAGCCCGAGCGGCGATCCGACGACCGGCCACGATCGCCACGGTCACCCCGGCTTTCTCGGCTGGATTCACGGCCTTCGCGCGAGGACGAACCGCTGCGCTCGTCGCTGCGGCGGTGGCTGCGCGCCACGGCGTCGGCAGGCAGGTCGAGCGTGCCGCGCGGCACTTCGCGCTTGATCAGCTTTTCGATGTCGAGCAGGAAACGCTCTTCGTCCGGCGTGAACAGGGCGATGGCTTCGCCCGACGCGCCCGCGCGGCCGGTACGGCCGATGCGGTGCACATAGTCTTCGGCGTTGTAGGGCAGGTCGTAATTGATGACGCAAGGCACGCCGGCCACGTCCAGGCCGCGGGCGGCCACGTCGGTGGCCACCAGCACTTCCAGTTCGCCGGCCTTGAAGGCTTCCAGCGCCTTCATGCGGTCGGCCTGCGTTTTGTCGCCGTGAATCGATTCGGCCTTCACGCCGTCGCGTTCCAGTTCACGCGCCAGCCGCGCCGTGCCGATCTTGGTGTTCGAGAACACGATGACCTGCTTCAGGCCGCGCGACTTCACCAGATGCACGACGGCGGCGCGCTTGGCGTCGCTGGGCATCTTGTAGGCGATCTGCGTGATCGTCGTGGCGGTGGCGTTGCGCGCGGCGACTTCGATTTCAACCGGGTGGTTCAGGTACGAGCGACCGAGCTTGCGGATTTCGTTGCTGAACGTGGCCGAGAACAGCAAGCCCTGACGCTGCGTGGGCAGCAGGCGGATGATGCGCTCCAGGTCGGGCAAGAAGCCCATGTCCAGCATGCGGTCCGCTTCGTCCAGCACCAGGATGCCGACCTGGCTCAGGTTCACGTTCTTTTGTTCGACGTGGTCCAGCAAGCGGCCGGGAGTGGCCACCAGCACTTCGCAACCGCGGCGCAGCGCTTCTTTTTGCGGACCGATATCCACGCCGCCGAACACCACGGCCGAACGCAGCGGCGTCTGCTTGCTGTAGCGCTTGACGCTTTCGTACACCTGGTCGGCCAGTTCACGCGTGGGCGTGAGGATCAGCGCACGCACCGGATGCCGCGCGGGCGACGCGCTGGCATTGGCCAGGGGCATCAGCCGGTGCAGGATGGGCAGCGTGAACGCGGCCGTCTTGCCCGTGCCGGTCTGCGCGGCGCCCATGACATCGCGCCCTTCCACCACGACGGGGATGGCTTGGGCCTGGATGGGCGTGGGGATGGTGTAGCCGGTTTCGGCGATGGACTGCAGCAACAGGGGGTGCAGCCCGAAATCGGCGAACGTCGGCGCGGGCGCGTCAGCGGTGGGTGCTACGGATTGAGTGGATTCAGTCATCAGGGTTTGGCAGATACCGGGACCAGTGAAAAAGAACAAAACGAGAGTGCTACATGCACTGCACTACATATGCATCGGGGCAATCCGAATACGTGTGGCCGCAACGCGACGGCACGCAAATCGCCGCAAAGCGCCTTCGGCTTCGCGGACAATCGGCACCCTGCCTTGCAGGCCAGCAGGCGCATTCTGGATTCGATACTTATGAGGGCAGTACCAGGCCCGGATTGCTGTGGATAACCTAATTTTAGCGCAGGCGCCTTACCACACGCTCAAACGGCGTGTATGTCCACCTGGTGGACTATTTATGGCCGAATCGCGGACGTCAGCCCGCCAGCCAGCGCAGCCCCCACAACACCGCCATGCCCACGACGATCACCATGACCGCGCTGCGGGTGCGCAGGAACACCAGGATGGCGACGACGCCGGCCACGAGTTTGTAGTCGAACACCGGCCCCAGGCCTGCCTTCCAGGGTAGCAGGTCCGGCACGACGATGGCCGTCAGCGCGGCGGCGGGCGCGTAGCGCAAGGCGCGGCGCACGCCGTCCGGCAACGGGATGTAGTCGCCGAACAGCATGAAGCCGGCGCGCGTCAGCACGCTGCACAAGGCCAGCAGCAGGATGGCGGAATAGACGTAGAGCTCGGAGGGCCAGAGGGTCATGGACGCGCCTTGAAGAAACGTTCAGCCCACATGCCGGCGGCAACGCCGGCGATGACGGCCGCCGCCAGGCCCAGGCGCAGCGGCAGCACCTGGCCCACCCACGCGACGACGCCCGCCGCCAGCATGGACACCAGCATCGGCTTGGAACTGGCCAGCGGCACCGTGATCGCCAGCAGCGCCAGCACCGCAGCAAAGTCCAGCGACCAGTTCGTAGGCACCATCGCGCCCAGGTAGATGCCGACGATCGACGAGGACTGCCAGACCAGCCAGCCGGGCACGATCGTGCCGAGGAAGAACCACAGTTGCTCGCGGGTGCCGCGTTCGGCCGAATCGCCGTAGCGCGGCATGAACAGCACGAAACCCATGTCGGTGGTGAAGTAACCCAGCCCCAGCCGCTTGGGCCAGGACATGTGGCGGAAATAGGGATGGAGCGCAGCGCCGAAAATGATGAAACGCAGGTTCACGACGCAGCCGGCGGCGAAAATCAGCCACAGCGGCGCGCCCGTGGCGATCAGCGGCAACGACGTCAGTTGGGCGGACCCGGCGTAGAGCAGCAGGGTCATGGCCAGGGCCATGGTCTCGGTCAGGCCGGACTTGACCATGGCCACCCCGGTCACCAGGCCCCAGGTCGCCGTGGCGATCAGGGCCGGCACGATGGCATGGATACCGGCGCGGAATGCGGCCAGGCGTTCCTGGCGGATTTCGGGAAGCGCGGATTCAGAGGACAACGGCTGACCCCTGGCGATTCGGACAGGACGACATGGGAACTCTAACGGGTTGCGCGGGCCGAATGGCACCACGCCGGTGCGCGGACAGGCCGGTATTGTAACCTCGCCGCTTGATACAATAGGCGCCTCAAGATTCTTGACCCCTTGGGGCCTGGCGCGCTGCGCCGGGTCTGGCGCCCTGTGTGGAGAAGACCATGTCGATGGCGGACCGCGACGGTTTCATCTGGTATGACGGCAAACTCGTCCCCTGGCGAGACGCGACGACGCACGTCCTGACGCATTCGCTGCACTACGGCCTGTCCGTCTTCGAAGGCGTGCGCGCCTACAAGTCCGAGATCGGCACCGCCATCTTCCGGCTGGAAGACCACACCAACCGCCTGTTCAATTCAGCGCACATCTACCAGATCCCCATGCCGTTCGATCGCGACACGATCAACGAGGCACAGCGGATGGTCGTGCGCGAGAACCAGCTGGAATCCGGCTACCTGCGGCCGCTGGTGTTCTACGGTCCGGAAAAGATGGGCGTGTCGCCCAAGGGCGCCCGCGTCCACGTGGCGATCGCCGCCTGGCCGTGGGGCGCGTACCTGGGCGAAGACGCCCTGTCGCAAGGCATCCGCGTGAAGGTGTCGTCGTTCGCCCGCCAGCACGTGAACGTGACGATGCCGCGCGCCAAGGTGGCGACCACCTACGCCAATTCCATCCTGGCCAATACCGAAGCCCTGCAAGACGGCTACGACGAGGCCCTGCTGCTGGACACCGACGGCTTCGTGGCCGAGGGTTCCGGAGAGAACCTGTTCATCGTCAAGGACGGCGTGCTCTGCGAACCCGAGATCGCCTCCGCCCTGACTGGCATCACGCGTTCGACCATCCATGCGCTGGCGGCCGACTTCGGGTTGCGCGTGGTCACCAAGCGCCTGACGCGCGACGACGTCTATATCGCGGACGAGGCCTTTTTCACCGGCACCGCCGCGGAAGTCACGCCGATCCGCGAGGTCGACAACCGCCAGATCGGCGCTGGGCGGCGCGGCCCGGTTACCGAGAAGTTGCAGATTGCATTTTTTGACATGGTGCATGGCCGCATCCCGAAGTACCATCACTGGCTAAGTAAAGTCTGAGTTTTGACGCTGACCCGTGCGGTCTTGTCCCCGACAGGATCGCATCATTGCCCCAACCTGCCGTTTATCGGTTCTTTTTTCAGGAATATCCATGACCGCTGCTGCCCCGGCCGCCGTCCCCCACGCTCACGAAGTCATCGAGGTCGGCGCTGAAGACCTGCCCGTGTTCTGTCCCGGCCCCAAGGCGCCGCTGTGGAGCATGCACCCCCGCGTCTTCCTGGACGTGGCCCGCACCGGCTCCGCCAGCTGCGCCTACTGCGGCGCCGAATACCGCCTGAAAGCCGGTACCGTGCTGCACGGCCACCACTAAGCCCGCCGCACAACGCCTACCCGCCTACGCAACCATGTTTGCCACCCCCGAAGAAGCCGAACACGCGTTCTACGAAGCCCTGGAACTGGGGGACGCCGTCCGCCTGATGCAGGTGTGGGCCGACGACGAGGAAGTCGTCTGCATCCACCCGGGCGGACTGCGCATCGTCGGCCACTCGGCAGTGCACGAGTCCTGGCAGCAGGTGCTGGCCAATGGCCCGCTGCACGTGCGCCCGCTGCGCCCGCTGGTCATGCTCAGCATGATGTGCGCGGTGCATGTGCTGGTGGAGCAGGTGGCGGTGCGCACGCGGGAAGGCACGCAGTTCGCAAACTGCTACGCCACGAACATCTACCACAAGGGCCCCACCGGCTGGCGCATGGTCATGCACCATTCGTCGCCGGCGCCCACGGAAGCCGGGGTGCTCGATTTGCACGACGTACCCGACATGCTGCATTGAATCGGGTGGATTTTTAGTTGGCCGCTGCTCGTCTAGATACGTCCCCCTGCCCCGTTCCCTCCTGGTTGCCCGGAGGCGATGCCCAGACGGTCTACGCCTCGGTGTTCGCGCAATACCACCGGATCGCGTTCGTGCGCGACCGGGTGGAAACGCCGGACACCGATTTCGTGGACTTCGACTGGACCGGCCCGGGCCTGTTCCCGCACAAGGCTGCCGACGGCGCGCCCGTCAGCGGACAAGGTCCGGTCGCCAATGGCAAGACCGCCGCGGCGCGGTGGATGACGGATGCCGACTGGAAATCGCTGCCGCAAACGCCAGACACGCCCGCGCTGATCCTGTTTCACGGGCTGGAAGGCGGCAGCAACAGCCGCTACGCCCAGTCCGTCGCGCACTATTTCCGCGCGCGCGGCTGGATCGTCGTGATCGCGCATTTCCGCGGCTGCTCAGGCGTGCCCAACCGCCTGGCGCGCGCCTATTACTCCGGCGATTCCGCCGAGGTCGGCTTCCTGCTGAAAACGGTGCGCAACCGTATTCCGCATGCGCGCTGGCATGCCGTCGGCGTCTCGCTGGGCGGCAACGCGCTGCTCAAATACCTGGGTGAACACCAGGAAGACACCGGCTGGCTGACCGCCGCCGCCGGCGTTTCCGTGCCGCTGGATCTGGTTGCCTGCGGCAAGACGCTATCTACCGGTGTCTTCAACCGGCGCGTCTATTCGGCCCATTTCCTGAAGACGCTCAAGCACAAGGTGCTGGAGAAGGCCCATCGCTTTCCGGGATCCATCGACGTGATGCGCATTGCGCACGCGCATGACCTGCGCGAATTCGACGATACCTACACCGCGCCGATGCATGGTTTTCGCAATGCCCTGGATTACTGGACGCGCGCGTCCAGCAAGCCCTGGCTGCCGAAGATCTCGGTGCCGACCCTGGTGCTCAACGCCCGCAACGACCCGTTCATCCCGGCGGCCTCGCTGCCCAAGCCGGAAGAATGCGCGCCCGTCATCCTGCTGCATCAGCCCACCGACGGCGGGCATGCCGGTTTTCCCACCGGCCCGTTCCCGGCGCACCTGAACTGGCTGCCGCAGCGCCTGGGCCGGTTCTTCGAAACCAGCCTGTAGCGACTCCCCCGGGGGATACCCCCGGGAATTCACCCCGGTCGCTTCAGCCTGACTTGAAGCGCTCCAGCAGTTGCCGCTCTTCGGCAAGCTTGTCCTTCACTTCCTTGATCTGCACGTCGATCTGCGATTGCTCGTAGAAGTCGGTGGACAGGCCGCGCGCCTGCTGCAACTGCGATTCCGCCGCCGCGAACGCGCCGGTCATGAGGTAGTACCGCGCCAGGTCGCGCCGGGCCTGCACCGGCTTGCCGTTGCGTTCTTCGCTTTGCGCCAGCATCTGATAGAGGCTGGGCTCGTCGCTGCCCCACTGCTTGATCTTGGCGCGCAGATAGTCCTGCGCCTCGGCATGGCGGCCGTTGCTTTGCAGCGCCTGGGCGTAGGCGATGCCCAACGCGCGCTGGTCGGGCCACCGCTTGGTGGCCGATTGCGCCAGTTCAAGCGCGCGCGGGTACTCCTTGCGGGCCAGCGCGATATCGACGCTGAGTTTGGCCAATTGGGCGGAATTGCGCCCCCCCGCCGTGGCCAGGTTCCACAGGCGGTCGGCTTCGGTCAGGTTGTTGCGCTGGAATGCCTGCAGGGCCAGACCGTAATACGCGGCCGACTGGCGCACGCCGGACAAGGCCTGGGCCTCGTCCTGCAACTGCTGGCCCGCCGAACGCAGGCTGACGGCATCGCGCCCCTGCACCACGCGCATCTTGGCGCGCACGTACCAGAAGTCGTCTGAGTCCACGTGGCGCGAGGGCGGCACCGAACGCACGCGGTTCTGCACATCGGACATGCGCTCGATGGACAGCGGGTGGGTACTGGCCCATGAACCGCCGCCCGCGCCTTCGTTCAGGCGGGACGCGTTCATCAGCCGCGAGAACATCTGCGACATGCCTTCGGCGTCGTACCCTGCCTTGGTCAGCATCTGGAAGCCAGCACGGTCGGCCTCGCGTTCCGCATCGCGGGAAAAACCCAGCTGGCGATTGATGGCCGCGGCCTGGCCGAAGGCGGCCACGCCCATCGCCAGGTTGCCGCCGCCGCCCGCCAGGGCCGCCAGCAGCGCGCCGGCCAGGCTGGCCAGCATCAGCATGCCGTTCTGGCTTTGCTGCGTCATGCCGCGGGCAATGTGGCGCTGCACGACGTGGCCGATTTCGTGGGCCACCACGGCGGCCAGCTCGGATTCGCTGCCCGAAGAGACGATCAGCCCGGTGTTGATGCCGATAAAGCCGCCGGGCATGGCGAACGCGTTGATTTCGGGGTCGCGCACGCCGAACATCTCCACTTCGGGCACGGCGCCGGGCGCAAAAGCCGCCAGCTTGCGGCCCATCGTGGTCAGATATTGGCTCAGTTCAGGATCGTCGACGTAAGTCGGGTCGCGCCGGCCTTGCGACATGATGGCTTCGCCCAGGCTGCGTTCCAGCATGGGCGAAAGGTCGGCCGCGGACGCGGCGCCCATCGTGGGCAGGCCTACTGGCTGCGCCCAGGCAGCGACGGGAATGGTGGGAGCGAGCAACGCGGCGCACAGTCCGGCAATCGCGCCCCGTTTCGCAATAGCGCAAATGGATGGCATTTTCCTGCGGTTCATAAGCCTATGATAGCGATGAGCTTAAAATGTTTCACCGATACCCCAAACGAGGTCTCAATGCGTCCCGTCCGTAAAGCCGTTTTCCCTGTCGCCGGCATGGGCACCCGCTTCCTGCCCGCCACCAAGGCGATGCCCAAGGAAATGCTGCCGGTGGTCGACAAGCCGTTGATTCAATATGCCGTGGAAGAGGCTGTTGCTGCGGGCATCACCGACCTTATCTTTGTGACCGGCCGCAACAAGCGCGCCATCGAAGACCACTTCGACTCCGCGCCTGAGCTCGAATCCGACCTGGAAAGCAAAGGCAAGCACGAGCTGCTGGCGATGGTGCGGGGCATTCTACCTGCGCACGTGAATTGCCTCTACATCCGGCAATCGGCCCCGCTGGGCCTGGGCCACGCCGTGTTGTCGGCGGCCCCCGCCGTAGGCGACGAACCCTTTGCCGTGCTGCTGGCCGACGACCTGATCGACGCCGACACGCCCGCCATGAAGCAGCTGGTGGATATCGCCGTGGCGCAGAACGCCAGCGTGCTGGGCGTGCAGGACGTGCCGCGCGCCGACACCCGCAAGTACGGGATCGTGGCTACGCGCAGCGGCGATACCCGCCTGGATGCCCGGACCGAGCGCGTCACGCATATCGTTGAAAAGCCCGAACCCGACGCTGCGCCGTCCACCCTGGCGGTCGTGGGCCGCTACGTGCTGGAAGCGGCCATTTTCGACCACCTGCGCTCCACCAAGATGGGCGCCGGCAATGAAATCCAGCTGACTGACGGCATTGCGTCGATGATGCGCGAGCGCGCCGTGTTCGCGCACCGTTTCGACGGCGTGCGCTACGACTGCGGCAACAAGGCGGGCATGTTCCAGGCCACCGTGGCCCTGGGCAAGAAGTACCACGGCCTGCTACCGGAATAGGCAGGCCGCCCGGCAGCGCTAGGCGGATGCCGCCGCGCGCGCCTTGGCCCGTGCGCGGGCCTCTCGGTCGGCCTTGCGCAGGCGGCCCTTGCCTGACAGGCGCATCAGGGTGCCCAGCGCCACCATCAAGCCGATCACCTCCACCAGCGCCGCCGGTATCCACATGGTCAGGCCGCCGATGGTCTGGTCGGTCTGGGCGGACATCGCAATGGCGCGGCCGCACAGCTCGAACAAGGGATAGATGTCGCTTTCGGTGAAAGCGATGACGGCGCCCGCCACCATTTGCGGCAGCATCGTCAGCACGGGCGAGATGACCCGGCCGCCCGGCGTCATGGCCGCGGGCGGCGCGGGACGACGGTCCAGGATCAGGTTCCAGTACATGAAGCCGCTGATCACGACCGACCAGTTCATCAGCCGGTACAGGCGCCAGTCCAGCATGGAATAGAACTGCACCGACGGGATCAGCCAGACCAGCACCAGGAAGACGAACAGCGTCGGCACGAAGATCTTGTTGGTCAGCACCGCGACCGTGGCGCGCCCCGCGCCCATGCGCAGGAAATCCCGCAGCCGGATGCGCCAGGCCATGGGCAGCCCTGCCCGCATGACCTGCCCCGGAAACGCGGCCATCACCAGCAGCGGCCCCAGATGGTGCAGCACCAGATGCTGGATGCGGTGGATGAAAAACATGCGCTCGGCGTAGTAGTCCACCCGCGTATGCATCGACAGGTACAGCAGCACCAGGCCCGCCCAGAAGAAGACGCGGCGCGCGCCCGTCACATGGTGGACCCGCTGGCCGCGCACGAACAGCACGATCGCCACCACGAAGGAAGCGACCAGCGTGGGAGAGAACTCCCAGGGTATGAGCCATTCAAGACTATCCATACGGGCCATCCGGAAGACATCGGGGAAGACGGGGCGGGCGCGATGCGCCATCCCCGCCGATTGTAGTAGACCCCGCCAGCCCGTGCTCCGGTGGCCCGGAGGGATCAGAAATGGTGCGAAATGCCCGCGCCGACACGCGTGGTGTGGGAATTGGCCGGGTCGAACTGGTTGTCCAGCGTGTAGTTCGACGCGTAACCGGCAAATCCGTATAGCGTCGTGCGCGGGGACAACGCATAGGTATACCCCAGGGTCGCAAGCTGCGCATTGCGCGCCGTCATGCCGTTGTCCCAATGCCAGTTCGGCCGCGCCAGAGACCATTGCACAAGGATGGCGCCCGGGCCGACGGGCACGCTGACGCCCGCCAGCCACGCGTCCACCGTGCCGCCGCGCACAAACGGCGCAGGGCCCAGGCCAAGCCCCAAACCGTCAGGGTCACCCCCATCCATCCCCGCATAGCCGTTCTTCTGGCGCGACCAGGCCAGGGACAGCTTGAGCACTTCGAAATCGTACGAGGCGCCCAATTGCACTGCCTGGGGCCGACCGCCGCTGCCGTCTGGGGCTTGGGCCAGCCGCAACTGGTCCCAGGTGGCCACGGCCAGCAAGGGGCCGCTTTCGAACTTCAGGCCCATGCTCAGCGCGCGGTTGTTCTGATTGGTGCGGAATTGCCCCTGGTCTGCGGCATCGAACGAATAGCCGACGCCCGCCTGCAACCCGTTCCAGGTGGGCGAGGTGTAATTCACCATATTGCTCAACTGGAAGTTGTCGGACGCCTTGAAAGTGGCGCCCATGCCCATGTCCTTCCACGAGGCAATCTCCAGCGCGTTGCCGTAGAGCTGGCCGATCGTGTGCTGGCGCCCCAGCCGCAGTTCGCCCAGGCTGTCGTGGCCCAGCCCGACCCACGCCGCGTAGTTGAACAGGCGGCCGTCTTCCTCCGAGGTGCCGTTGGACGGGTTGAAGCCGCTTTCCAGCTGGAAGCGGCTATGCCAGCCACCGCCCAGGTCCTCGGCGCCCTGGAGCCCCCAAAGGGAATCCGTCAGGCCGCCATTGAGCAGGCCGCTATGGCTGCCCTGCCCCGACACGCTCGTCACGGCCACGCCAGCGTCCACGATGCCGTACAGGTGCACGCCGTATCCCTCATCGGCGGCCAGCGCCGCCAGCGGCAGCCCCAAGCCGCCTGCCACCACGGCGGCACAGAATGCAATTCTCATGTTCTTCTCCCGATGGCGGCGGGCGTTGCCGCCCGCCGCATGCACAGATTTATTGCCAGCCGTAGCGGCGTACCCAGATGCCTTTGAGCAGTTGCGTCAGCACGCAGTAGCTCAACAAGATGCCCACGAGCCACGGGAAGTAGCTCCATGGCAACGGTTGCAGCTGGAAGTATTCGGCCAGCGGCGAGAACGGCAGGACCAACCCCATGATCACCACCATGACCGTCATCGCCATCAACGGCCATGCGGCACGGCTTTGCAGGAAGGGAATCTTGCGGGTGCGGATCATATGCACGATCAAGGTCTGCGACAACAAGCCTTCGACGAACCAGCCCGACTGGAACAGCGTCTGATGCTCAGGCGCGTTGGCCTGGAACACATACCACATGAGCGCATAGGTGGCGATGTCGAAGATGGAACTGATCGGACCGAAGAACACCATGAAGCGGCCCAAGCCGTCCGGGTCCCATTGCTGCGGTTTTTTCAGCAGTTCTTCGTCGACATTGTCGAACGGAATCGCCGTCTGGGAAATGTCGTACATCAGATTCTGCAGCAGCAGATGGATCGGCAGCATCGGCAGGAATGGCAGGAAGGCGCTGGCCACCAATACCGAAAACACGTTGCCGAAATTCGAGCTGGCGGTCATCTTCAGGTACTTGAGCATGTTGCAGAAGGTCTTGCGGCCTTCGATCACGCCGTCTTCCAGCACCATCAGGCTCTTTTCCAGCAGGATGATGTCGGCGGCCTCCTTCGAAATATCGACTGCGGAATCCACCGAAATGCCTACGTCAGCCGCGCGCAAGGCAGGCGCATCGTTGATGCCGTCGCCCATGAAACCCACCGTATTGCCCTGCGCGCGCAGGCTGCGCACGATGCGCTCCTTGTGCGCGGGCGTCAGCCGGGCGAACACGTTCGCTTCGCGCACGGCGGCGGCAAGCTGCGTGTCGTTCATGGCCTCGATCTCGGCGCCGAGATACACCTTGCGCACGTCGAAATCGACTTCACGGCAGACTTTCTGCGTGACCAGCTCGACGTCGCCCGTCAGCACCTTCACCTCGATGCCGGAGGCCTTCAGCGCCGCCAGCGCCGGGCCGGTCGATTCCTTGGGCGGGTCCAGGAAGGCGATATAGCCCACCAGCACCAGGTCGGATTCATCAGCCACGCCGTAAGTCTGCTGCGTGGGCGGCATCTCCCTGACGCCCACCGCGATCACCCGCAAGCCGTCGCGGTTCAGCTCCGCCGTCACCCGGCGGATGTCCGCCCGGCGCGCCTCGGTCAGCAGGTGCACCTCGCTGCCTACGCGCAACCGCGTGCAGGCAGACAGCATTTCTTCCAGCGCCCCCTTGCAGATCAACTCGTGGTGGTCGCGGCCGTTCTCGGTCTCGTTGACCACGACCGACATCCGGCGCCGCGAGAAGTCGAAGGGGATCTCGTCGACCTTGCGGTAGCGGGACGCCAGGTTCAGGCGGCGCTGCACTTCGGCATGCTGCAGCACGGCCACGTCCAGCAGGTTCTTCAGGCCGGTCTGGTAGTAGCTGTTCAGGTAGGCATAGGCCAGCACATCGTCGCTGGTGGTGCCGTAGACGTCGGTGTGGCGCTCCAGCACGATGCGGTCCTGCGTCAGCGTGCCGGTCTTGTCGGTGCACAGTACGTTCATCGCGCCCAGGTTCTGGATGGCGTCCAGCCGCTTGACGACGACTTTACGGCGCGACATGCGCAACGCGCCCTTGGCGAGCGTGGCCGTGACGATCATCGGCAGCATCTCCGGGGTCAGCCCCACCGCGATGGCCAGCGCGAACAGCAGCGCCTCCAGCCAGTCGCCCTTGGTAAACCCGTTGATCAGCATGACGATCGGCGCCATGACCAGCATGAAGCGGATCAGCACCCAGCTGACGCGGTTGATGCCCTGCTGGAATTGCGTGGGCGCGCGGGTGGCCTGGGTGACGCGTCCGGCCAGCTGGCCGAAATACGTGTTGGCTCCCGTCGCGACGACCAGCGCGCTGCCCGAGCCGCTGACCACATTGGTCCCCATGAAGGCCATGTTCTCCAGTTCGAGCGAATTGCCGGTCTCCACGCGCTGGACGGCGTGCTTTTCGACCGGCAGGGATTCGCCGGTGAGCGCGGCCTGCGCGATGAAGAGGTCCTTGGCGTTCAGGATGCGGCAATCGGCGGGAATCATGTCGCCCGCCGACAGCAGCACCACGTCGCCCGGCACCAGCGCCGCCAGGGGCACTTCCAGCTGGTGCGAGCCGGATTCGTGCAAAGGCGCGCTGTACGGGCGGCGGCCTGCGCCGTCCCCCGACGGCGCCACCGGGCCGCTGCGCAGCACGGTGGCGGTGTTTTGCACCATGGCCTTCAACGCCTCGGCCGCCCGGTTCGAACGGAGTTCCTGCGCAAAGCGCAGCACGGTCGAAATCACGACCATCGATCCGATGATCACGACCGCCGTCCAGGACTGGTCGTCCGGTTCGGCCATCCACACGTCGGTCAACCACGACAAGGCCGCCAGCGCGGTCAGCAAGAGATTGAACGGGTTGCGGTAGGACAGCCACAGGTGGGCGGGCCACGACAAGGGCTTTTCGTGGTCGACCTCGTTGGCGCCGTGGCGCTCGCGCGCGGTCTGCGCCTGGTCTTGCGATAAGCCGCCCCGGCCGCTGCCCAGCAGCGAGAACAAGGCATCCAGGCCCATGCGGGACAGGTCGAGCATGCGGCGGTTGGCGCGGCGCGACGTATCGGAAGCGACGGATGCCGCGACGGCGTCGCCGCCTTGCTCAAGCATGGGGGAGCGCCGGAAGTGGCGGCCTGCGCGCCGTCGGCCTGCGGCGGAAGAAAAAAACGATTTCAGGAACGTAAACATCGGAGTGCTCCGGTTTTTGGTGTTGTTGTCGGAGACACGGGCGCGCCTGCCCCTCGGGCTGCGCGCGGGCAGCAGCGGGCCGCGGCTTTCGCGGGAAAGCCGTCAATCCGCCGCGTACGGGCGTGCGCAGGCACCGGGGCAACGTTGCCGGTGTCCGGATCGCGTCGAAGTCGCGCCGGGTGCGGAAAACGGAAAGGGGCTAGCTAGGGAATCGAAACCGGCGCCGCGGGCCTCTGAGGGCCTGGCCGGGGATTCTTTGCTGCGGAGTCCGTCGGAACCGGGATGACTGTCCGGCCGGTCGGCTCGCAGGGAGATGAC
Organism: Achromobacter sp.; assembly: GCF_057314935.1. Lineage (NCBI taxonomy): Bacteria > Pseudomonadati > Pseudomonadota > Betaproteobacteria > Burkholderiales > Alcaligenaceae > Achromobacter > Achromobacter sp. The sequence goes on along the minus strand of NZ_DBHKZA010000052.1, from coordinate 30,856 downwards.
AGGTCAGACAGGCATGCCGGCGCCATGCACATGGCGCAATCGAGGTTCGGGGTCTAAGGCACTAGGCATGATCTCTCCTGTGGGAATAGGCGTTGGCGTCAGGCCATCGCGGCGGCTTGCGCGCCGAAATGCACGTGGCGCACGGCGGGATTGGCGCTCAGGCGGCGCGCTTGCGACATCAGTTCCGCCCGCAGTTCCGGGGGGCAATTGACGGTGATGCAAGCCGACGCCATGCTCGGGTCCTGGCCCTGGTCGATCTGCACTTGCGAGACATCCAGGCCGGCGGCGCTGAAGTCCAGGCAGATCTGCTTGCGCAATGCGCCCAGTTCGTCGCGCGGACAGATGACCGTCAAGCGCGAAGTGCCGCGGCGGCGGCCCAGGGCGGTGGCGCGGTCCACGCCTGCGCGGCGTAGGAACAAGTCGAAGAAACGCATAACGACCTCCATTGCAAGAATGGGGAGCGTGATCGCGAGTACGCGTGCACGCCTGCGCGGCGCATGACGAACGGACACAAGACGTGCACGAACGCTGGCGCTGCGGCAAGCGGCGGTTCTGGCGGTTTACGTTGGGGAGATTCCCGGCAAGCCGAAGGCCTGCGCTATTGCCTGGGTAGACACCCGAGGCTTGGGATACGCCGCAACCTGCATGACAGGATGCGGCAGATGGAGTTCTGCGTGTTTCCTGTCAGACAGCGAGGTCGATGCAAGATCGACTACTTTCGCCGGAATCGGTATTCACGAAGACTGCTCCTGGGATGGATAACAGCAGGAGTTTACGCGGGTTTCCACTGATGGACAAGGTTTATGGGCCTTCTTTGCTTGGAAAACGGCCAAAAAATGCAAAAACGGCGCAGGCCCGTTGAGCCTGCGCCGCAATCGGCATCCAAGTCCGGGGTCAGGCGTAGAAATGCCACCCCAGATAGGCGGCGAACAAGGCGTAGAAGCCGCCCACCGCCGACAACGCCGGCACGCTCATCACCGACCTGCGAAACCGCAGCCACAGCAGGCCGATCGACAGCATCGTGAACAGGCCCGCGGCCAGCAAGGGGGCGTCCAGCAGCCACGGCGTCATGAAGATGCCCAAGGCGCTTGGGATGGTGGCCTGGATCATCATCGCGCCCGAGATGTTGGCCAGCGCCAGACGCTCCTTGCCTTGGCGCACCCAGATCAGCGCGTTCATGATCTCGGGCAATTCGGTGGCGACGGGCGCCAGCAGCAAGGCGGCCACGTGCGGCGACGCGCCCATGAAGATGCCCAGCACTTCGATCTGGTTCACGAATACGTGCGAGGCGCCCGCGATGACCACCAGCGCCAGGATGGTCTGCGTCGCGGCCCAGAACATGGTGGGGTCCTCGTCGCGGGGGCGCAGCTTGAGCGGCTCCAGGTCCTCGCTGTCGGTCCGTTCCTCGTCATGGCTCAGTTCGCGCTTGATGTACAGGCCGTAGGTCGCCAGGAACAGGATGCCCAGCCAGGGCTTCCAGGCGAAAGCCAGCAGGCCCAGGCCCACCTTGAAGATGAAGATGCCCATGAACCAGGCCTGGTCGCGGGCCAGCCGGCGCTGGTCCGCGTTGATACAGTTGGCTTGCGTGGGCTGGCCCCTGCGGGCGCGCCACAGGGCGAAGCCCACCACGGCGTACGCCAGGGTCGCCAGCACCAGCGGGCCGCCCATGGCCGCGCCGACGCCGATGTCTTTCTGCTCGGGGGTGTCGCCGAACACGACGGCCATGAAGGTAACCGCGCTTTCCGGCAAGGCGGTGCCGAACGCGGCCAGCACGGTGCCGGTGGCGGTGGCGCCCAGATGGAAGCGGTGTCCGACCCATTCCACGCCATTGACGAAGAATTCGCAGGCGAAGTAGATCACTGCCGCGGACAGGAAAAACAGAAACAGGGTGAGCAACATATGAACGCAGCCGGACGAGCAGAAACCAATTGGCGCGACGCTACGGCTCGCCCGGCTAGGGTGAACGCAACGCGGCCAAAGGTCTCGCCTGGCTGATCCATGCGGCGGGCGGGCCGCTTGCATGGAAACCGTTAGCGCCATGGGGTTCTAGCAACCGCTACGCGGCCCTGAACCACCAAGTCTGTTGACGCTAACTCCTTTGGGGACAAAGGATGGCTACTCCCCAATGACAGAGCGGCGATTGTAGCAGCGCCGACCTGACGGTCCAGTGAATCCCGCGCGGACGCCGCGGGAACGCGGCCCGCTGTTGTTTCCGCGCGATAGCGGGGTAAAGTAAGCCGCATCCACACCTTCGCGGGGTTCGCGCCCCTGCCCGCCATGAGCCTGCCTCCCGCCGACATCGCCCCCTTCGCCGCCCGGCGCCAACGCCTGATGGACCGGATGCGCGCCGATGGCGGCGGCATTGCCATCCTGGCCACCGCGCCCGAGGCGATCCGCAACCGCGACGCCGAATTCCCGTATCGCCACGACAGTGACTTCTTCTATCTCACCGGATTCACCGAACCGGGCGCCTGGCTGGTGCTGATCGCGGGAGCGACCGACCGCGCCGTGCTGTTCTGCCGCCCGCGCCATGTGGAGCACGAGATCTGGGAAGGCAAGCGTTTCGGCCCCGAAGCCGCCGCCGCGTACTTCGGTTTCGACGACGCCCATGCGCTGGATGCGCTGGACGAACTGGTGCCCGCGCTGATGCTGGACCATCCCACCCTTTATGCACCCCTGGCTGGCGACAAGCGCACCGACGGCCGCCTGCACCGCTGGCTGGCTGCGGCCCGCGACGCCAGCCGCGCCGGCCACGCGCCGCCCGCGCGCCAGCAAGACATCCGCCCCCTGCTGGCGGAGATGCGGCTCGTCAAGGACCCATCCGAAATCGCCGCGATGCGGCGCGCGGCGAAAATCTCTGCCGGGGCGCACGCGCGCGCCATGCGCGTCGCCCGCGCCGGCATGCACGAATACGAGCTGGAAGCCGAACTGCTGTATGAATTCCGCCGGCACGGCGCCCAGGCCGTGGCCTACAACAGCATCGTCGCGACGGGCGCCAACGCCTGCGTGCTGCACTACCCGGCGGGCGAAGCCGTGCTGCGCGACGGCGACCTGGTCCTGATCGACGCCGGCTGCGAGGTCGACAGCTATGCCAGCGACATCACCCGGACCTTTCCCGTGAACGGCCGCTTCAGCGGCCCGCAACGCGCGCTGTACGACCTGACCGTGGCCGCGCAAGAAGCCGCAGCCCAGGCCACCGCGCCCGGCCGCAGCTTCAATGACGGCCACGAAGCCGCGCTGCGCGTGCTGGCGCAAGGCATGCTGGACCTGAAACTGTTGAAGGGATCCCTGGACGGCGTGCTGGAATCCGGCGACTACAGCCGCTTCTATATGCACCGCACCGGCCACTGGCTGGGCCTGGACGTCCATGACGTGGGCGACTACCGCCAGCGGGGCCCCGCCCAGGGGGCCGACCGCCCCTGGCGCAAGCTGGAACGCGGCATGATGCTCACGATCGAGCCGGGCATCTACGTGCGCCCGGCGGACGACGTGCCGGAAAGCTACTGGAACATCGGCATCCGTACCGAAGACGATGCGCTGGTGACGGACGAAGGCTGTGAACTGATCACGCGCGGCGTGCCGGTACAGGCCAGCGAGATCGAAGCGCTGATGCGCGAATAAGCGGCCTCAGAGCACCAGCCCGTCCAGCCAGCCCATTGCCACCCAGACGTAGACCACCACCATGGCGATGGCGAACATCGAGACGACCGAGCCCACCAGGCAGGCCAGGATGGCGACCAGCACCGGCCCCCATCCCGTGGCGGTGGGACGGCCCAGCTCGGGGTTGTACAGGCGGTCGAATTTCTCGTCCGGCATCAGCGAGAACACCGCGCTTTCAATGAACCCGTCGATCATCGGAATGAAAAGCAGGAAGAAAGCGGGGTTGTCGTACCAGACCGGGTAGAAGCGGAAGGCGCAGAACAGGCAGACGAGCGACAGCGTGGTCACCAGCCAGGCGTGACGTCGGCCCAGGTACCACCAATGGGCGCCCAGCCAGCCGAACAGGCAGGCCAGCAGACCGACTGCGACTTTGCCGCGCGGGCGGCGGGCGGATACGGCGGACAGCGAAGGGGAAGCCTGAACCTGCGTCATATCGATCAACCGGGAGGGTGGGCCGCGCGACCAGCCGCGTCGGCTGTCCCGGATTGTAGTGGACGGTTAAAATCCGGACATGACTGCATCCGCCTTCGACATTGCGATTCTTGGCGCCGGCCCCGTGGGCCGCGTGCTGGCCCTGATGCTGGCGCGCGTGGCGCCGGACCCGGCACGCATCGCCCTGCTCGCGGGCGCCGCGCCCGCCCCGGTCGCACCGGCCGCGGCCGTACCCGTCGCCGACCCCCGCGTGCTGGCCATGAACCATGGCAGCCGCGTGCTGCTGGAATCGCTGCATGCCTGGCCCGAACGGTCGGCCGACATCCGCAACATCCATGTCTCGCAGCGCGGACGGCTGGGCCGCACCGTGATCCAGAACACCGACTTCGGGGTGCCGCAGCTGGGCAGCGTCGTCGCGTATTCCGGGCTGCACGCCCGGCTGGACGAATGCGTGGCCGCCTGTGGCGTCACCGTCCTGTCGGGCCCGGCCGCGCGCGTGGACAGCCAGGACGCGGACGGCGTGCGCATCGTGCAGGGCGAGAACACGCTGCTTAGCCAGGTCGCCGTGCAGTCCGACGGCGCGGGCGCGACCGACCTGCGCCGCGACTACGGCCAGCATGCCGTGCTGACCACCGCCCATGCATCCCTGCCGCGCCGCGGCTGGGCCTGGGAGCGTTTCACCGCCGAAGGGCCGTTGGCCCTGCTGCCTCACCCCCAGACGCCGGACGCCTATTCCGTCGTGTGGTGCAGCGCCCCCGATCGCGCCACCGAACTGGCCGCGCTGGACAACACGGCTTTTTCGAAAGCGCTGTCGGCCGCCTTCGGCGATCGCCTGGGCCGGCTGTCCAGCCAGGCCCCGCGCCATGTCTTTCCGCTGTCGCTGGCCGCCCGCCGGGCGCAAGTGCAAGGCCGCGTGGCCGCCATCGGCAATGCCGCGCAGACCCTGCACCCCGTCGCGGGCCAGGGCCTGAACCTGGGGCTGCGCGACGCCGCCCGCCTGGCCCAGACGCTGGCCGGCTGGCTTGCCCGTCCCGAGGCCAGCCCCACTGCCCTGCTGGCCGAGTTCGCGCAAGCGCGCCAGGTCGACCGCATCATCACCGCCGGCCTGACCGACCTGATGCCCCGCGTATTCGCCACCGGCCTGGCGCCGGTGGAGCATGCGTGCGGCCTGGCCCTGCTGGGGATGGATCTGGCCTCCCCCTTGCGCGCGCCGCTGGCCCAACATCTGCTGCAAGGTTTCCGCGCCTGATCCCGCTCTCGTTCCGCGCCCGCCCAGGGCGCGGAATCGACTGCTTTCGCCCCCGTTTGTTACCAAGCTGTTGCCGGCTGAAAATGGGGGTTCGATCGAGCCGGTTAAAATGTGACCATGCGCATAGGCCAATGGACCCTTCCCAACAATGTTCTTGTCGCGCCCATGGCGGGCGTGACGGACCGCCCTTTCCGGCAACTTTGCAAGAAGTTGGGGGCCGGCTATGCCGTGTCGGAAATGGCCGCCAGCAACCCCAAGTTGTGGGATAGCGTCAAGACGTCCCGCCGCCTGAACCACGACGGCGAGATCGCCCCCATTTCCGTCCAGATCGCGGGCGCCGACCCGGCCATGATGGCCGAGGCGGCCGTCTTCAACGCCGGCAAGGGCGCCCGGATCATCGACATCAACATGGGATGCCCGGTAAAAAAGGTCTGCAACGTGGCCTCGGGTTCAGCGCTGCTGCGCCATGAAGACCTGATTGTCCGCATCCTGGACGCCGTCGTGTCCGCGTGCGCGCCGCTGGGCGTGCCGGTCACGCTGAAGACCCGGACCGGCTGGGACCGCGATAGCCGCAACGCCTTGCGCGTGGCGAAACTGGCCGAAAACGCCGGCATTGCGGCCCTGACCTTGCATGGCCGCACGCGCGCCGACCTCTATACGGGCGAGGCGGAATATGACACTATCCGCGCCGTCAAGGCCGAGCTGACGATTCCCGTGATCGCAAACGGGGATATCGACTCGCCTGAAAAAGCCAGGCACGTCCTGGATTACACTGGCGCCGACGCGGTCATGATTGGCCGGGCGGCCCAGGGCCGTCCCTGGATTTTCCGCGAAATCGACCACTACCTGCGCACGGGCGAAACACTGGCCCCTCCCTCCTATGGGGAAATGCGCGAGCTGTTGCTCGAACATCTCGACGACCATTACCGGTTCTACGGCGAGCACACCGGCGTACGCACGGCGCGCAAGCATATCGGCTGGTATCTGGACGGCCTGCCGGGCGCGGATTCGTTCTGTGCCCGCATGAACCTGATCGACAACACCCGCGACCAGTGGCGGGCGGTGTCTGATTGGTTCGACATCATCTCGCGCGACGGCGAGCCCCATCCGGCGCCGGTCGCAGAAGCCCTGCTGGCGGCATAACCGCCTCAACACCAACATAAAAATATCTGTACTCAAATGAGCAAGAAAGATGTCCTGGAAGAATGCGTGCGCGCCAGCCTGGAGCGCTATTTCGAAGACTTGGGTGAATCCGAGCCCCACGATATGTGGGACATGGTGATGCGCTGTGTGGAGCGCCCGGTGCTTGAAGTGGCGCTTGAGCGGTCGGGCGGCAACCAGTCGCGGGCATCCGAAATGCTGGGCATCACCCGCAACACCCTGCGCAAGAAGTTGCTGGCGCACAATATCCAGGTATAGCTTTTCCGCGTGGACGGCCCCTGTCGGGCGCCGTCCGCCCCTTCCCCGATTTCCCATCCCGACCTGAACGAGAAAGGCGCTGCGCCCGACTCCCGTCCCCCACCATGAAAATCGAAACCGCCCTGCTTTCGGTGTCCGACAAGACCGGCATCGTTGAATTTGCCCGCGCCCTGGCCGCGCGCGGCGTGCGCCTGCTGTCGACTGGCGGCACCGCCAAGTTGCTGGCCGACGCCGGCCTGACCGTCACCGAAGTGGCTGCCCACACAAGTTCGCCGGAAATCCTGGATGGCCGCGTCAAGACGCTGCACCCCAAGATCCACGGCGGCCTGCTGGCGCGCCGCGACAGCGCCGAGCACATGGACACCATCAAGGCGGCGGGCATCGATCGCATCGACATGCTGGTGGTCAACCTGTACCCCTTCCGTGAAACCGTCGCCAAGCCGGACTGCACGTTCGCCGACGCGGTCGAGAACATCGACATCGGCGGCCCGGCCATGCTGCGCGCGGCCGCCAAGAACCATGGCACCGAAGCCGGCGGCGTGACGGTCGTGATCGACCCGGTCGACTATTCGCGCGTGCTGGCTGAAATGGACAAGAGTGGCAGCACCTCGTACGGCCTGCGCCTGGCGCTGGCCTCGAAGGTCTACGCCCATACCGCCGCCTACGACGGCGCCATCGCCGCCTACCTGACCAGCCTGACCGAAGCCGAACCGGCGCAGGAAGCGGTCCCGGCCCGCAACGAATGGCCCGGCACGCTGACCCTGCAGGTCAAGCAGGAGCAGGCGCTGCGCTACGGCGAGAACCCGCACCAGACCGCCGCCTTCTACGTGGACGCGCAGCGTCCGGCCGGCCTGTTGGGCAACTACCGCCAGTTGCAGGGCAAGGAACTGTCCTATAACAACATCGCCGACGCGGACGCCGCGTGGGAATGCGCGCGCAGCTTCGACGTGCCCGCCTGCGTCATCGTCAAGCATGCCAACCCCTGCGGCGTGGCCGTGGCGGCCGACACGCTGGGCGCATACCAGCAAGCGTTCAAGACCGACCCGACCTCCGCGTTCGGCGGCATCATCGCCTTCAACCGCCCGGTGGACGCCGCGACGGCCGAAGCCGTCAGCGCCCAGTTCCTGGAAGTGCTGCTGGCCCCGGCGTATGACGGCGCCGCGCTGGCCATCCTGGCCGCCAAGAAGAACGTGCGCGTGCTGGAAGTGCCGATGGGCGTGGGCCAGAACGCCATGGACATCAAGCGCGTGGGCGGCGGCTGGCTGGTGCAAAGCCCGGACGCCTACAACGTGCCGCGCGATGCGCTCAAGGTGGTCAGCAAGCGCCAGCCCACTGAACAGGAAATGAACGACCTGGCCTTTGCCTGGAAGGTCGCCAAGTACGTCAAGTCCAACGCCATCGTCTTCGTGGGCGGCGGCATGACGCTCGGCGTGGGCGCCGGCCAGATGAGCCGCATCGACTCGGCCCGCATCGCGTCCATCAAGGCGGAAAACGCCGGCCTGACCCTGAAGGGTTCGGCCGTGGCGTCGGACGCGTTCTTCCCGTTCCGCGACGGCCTGGACGTGGTGGTGGCGGCAGGCGCGACCTGCGTGATCCAGCCCGGCGGCAGCATGCGCGACGACGAAGTCATTGCCGCGGCCGACGAGCACGGCATCGCCATGGTGCTGACCGGCACCCGCCACTTCCGCCACTGATGCGCGTCCTCGGCATCGATCCCGGCCTGCGCCGCACCGGTTTCGGTGTGATCGATGCCGACGGCTCGCGGCTGCGGTACGTGGCCAGCGGGACCATCGTGGTCCCGCCGGCGCTGACGCTGGCCGAACGCCTGAAAGTCATCCTGGACAATCTGCGCCAGGTGGCGCGCGACACGCAACCCGATGTCGCCGCGCTGGAAATCGTCTTCATGAACACCAATCCCGCGTCGACCCTGCTGCTGGGGCAGGCGCGGGGCGCCGCGCTGTGCGCGCTGGCCGACAGTTCGCTGGCCGTGCACGAGTACACCGCGCTGCAGATCAAGAAAGCCGTGGTCGGCACCGGACGCGCCGCCAAGGAGCAGGTGCAGATGATGGTGCAGCACCTGCTGGCGCTGGACGGCACGCCCGCCCCCGACTCCGCCGACGCGCTGGCTTGCGCCATCTGCCACGCCCACGTCGGGCCGCTGCAGGACAAGCTGGAACGCCTGGGCACGTCGCTGCGCATGAGCGGCAAGACGCGCATCCGCAATGGCCGTCTGATCGGCTGAACGCGCCCTTGCGCGTATAGAATGCCCGCATTCGCCGCGCATTCCGCGCGCCTTTGCTGCCCTACCCCTTTACCAGGCCTTCATCACCATGATCGGACGCATCACCGGAACCCTGATCGAAAAGCTGCCCCCCACCATCTGCGTGGACGTGGGCGGACTGGGCTATGACATCGACGTGTCCATGAGCACGCTGTACGCGCTACCGGAAACCGGCGCGCGCGTCACGCTGTACACGCACCTGACGGTGCGCGAAGACGCGCACATCCTGTATGGCTTCGGCACGGCCAGCGAACGCAGCGCCTTTCGCGAACTGATCAAGGTCAGCGGCATCGGCGCGCGCACGGCGCTGTCGGTGCTGTCGGGCATGTCGGTGGCGGATCTGGCCCAGGCCATCACCTTGCAGGAATCGGGCCGCCTGACGCGCGTGCCGGGCATCGGCAAGAAGACCGCCGAACGCCTGCTGCTGGAAATGCGCGGCAAGCTGGGCGCGGACATCGGCGCATCCTCGCATGCGACGCCGGACCACCAGTCGGACATCCTGAACGCGCTGCTGGCGCTGGGCTATTCGGAGAAGGAATCGCTGTCGGCGCTGAAGACGCTGCCCGAAGGCGTCGGCGTGTCGGACGGGATCAAGCAGGCGTTGAAGGCGCTGGCGCGCTGATCACAGGTAGCGGGGCGCGACGGCCTCCAGGCCCGTCGGCACCACGTGCAGTTCCGGCGCGATCGGCCCCGCGCAGACATTGTCGCGGCGCAGGGAATCCAGGTTGTCGCGCGACATCAGCGGCTTGCCCGGCAGGCATTCGAACAGGCGGGCCTGGATGCGGCCCACGCCCATCGGCATGCTGATCACGGGCCGTGGATGGCCGCTCCAGGCGGCGCACAGCCGCGCGATCTCGCCCAGCGTGTAGACCTGCGGCCCGCCCAGTTCATAGGTCTTGCCACAGGTGTGCGTGTCGCCCAGGGCGGACATCATGGCTTCGACCACATCGCCGACATAGACCGGCTGCATGCGCACGTGCGCCCCCGCCAGCGGCAGCACGGGCAGCCACCGCGCCAGCGTGGCGAACATATTCGTGAACTTGTCGTCCGGCCCGAATAAGACGGACGGACGGAAAATCGTCCAGCCGCCTTCGGAGGCGGTCTGGAATTCGTGCTTGATGGCGGCCTCGCCGTCGCCCTTGGAGCGCTGGTACATGCTGTCGCCCTGGGAATCGGCGCCAAGCGCGCTGACGTGCAGCAAGCGATGGACGCCCTGGCGCCGGCAGGCCTGCGCGATGCGCTGGGGCAATAGCACGTGCGCCCGCGCGAAGTCCGACCCGTACGGCTTGCCAAGGTTGCCATGCAGGATGCCCACCAGGTTCACGACCACGTCGCAGCCACGGATCAGGCCATCCAGCGCCGCGTCATCGTGGATGTCGGCCTGGACCAGCGTGACGGTGGGAAAGACTTGCAGTTCGCTGCCCCGCGCCAGAAGGCGCGTAGGCACAATCATCTGGTGCAAGCCGCCGGACAGCCGGGCAATCAGGTGACGGCCGATGAAACCGGTGCCACCAATGATAAGGATACGCATGCCGCAGCCTCCTGTTTGTCAGGATCGAGTCCCGATTCTGCCTTGCGCGGGCGGCAACCGCAAGCACGCATCGGCGGTCCGGCATGCGAACCGCCGATAGGGATCAGGAAGCCAGCAATCGGGCGTAGGCCGGAAGATCGACGTTGCCGCCGCTGATGATGACGCCGACTCGCGCCCCGCGCACCGGCACCACGTTCTGCATGACGGCCGCCGCGCCCAGGCAGCCCGTGGGTTCCACCACCATCTTCATGCGTTCGGCGAAGAATTTCATGGTCGTGACCAGTTGGGCATCCGTCACCGTGACGATGTCGCGCACATGCTTCTGGATGAGCGGGAAGGTCAGGTTGCCCAGGTGCGTCGTGGCGGCGCCGTCGGCCAAGGTCTTGGGAGCCGGGATTCGGACGATTTCGCCTTTGCGCAAAGACTGCTGGCCATCGTTGCCCGCTTCGGGCTCGACGCCGTAGACCAGGCAACGCGGGCTGAGCGCGAACGCGGACAAGGCGGAGCCCGACAGCAGGCCGCCGCCGCCCAGGCAGACGAACAGGTAGTCCAGTTCGCCGACTTCCTCGAACAGTTCCTTGGCCGCGGTGCCCTGCCCCGTGATCACGTCTTCGTGGTCGTAGGGCGGAATCAGCGTGGCGCCGGTCTCGGCCTGGATGCGCTGGGCGATCTGCTCGCGGTCTTCGGTGTAGCGGTCGTACGTGACGATCTTGCCGCCGTAGCCTTCGGTGGCGGCGCGCTTGGCCGCCGGCGCGTCCAGCGGCATGATGATCGTGGCGGATACGCCTTGCAGCCTGGACGCCAGCGCAATGGCCTGCGCATGGTTGCCCGACGAGAACGTGACCACGCCGGCGGCGCGTTGCTCGGGCGTCAGGCGCGCGATGGCGTTGTAGCCGCCGCGAAACTTGAAGGCGCCCATGCGCTGGAAATTCTCGCACTTGAAGAAGACCGACGCGCCGCTGATGGCGTCGGCCGTGGCCGAGGTCAAGACGGGCGTGCGGTGTGCGTTGCCGGCCAGGCGCTCGCTGGCGCGCACGACATCATCATAGGTAGGCAATTCGGGCAGCATGGGAATCCGGTCCTTTGATCGCAGGAATGTCGAAACCCCCGGATCATAAACCTGTCGCGCGGTTTGCGCGCCGCCCGCGCCTACTTGCCGAACAGATCGCCGCCGGCGCTGACGCCGGTGGGCGGGGTCAGGCCCAGATGGCGCCAGGTCGTCAGCGTGGCGGTGCGGCCCCGCGGCGTACGTTGCAGGTAGCCGTGCTGGATCAGGTAGGGCTCGATCACGTCTTCGATGGTGTCGCGCTCTTCGCCGATCGCGGCCGCCAGGCTGTCCACGCCCACGGGCCCGCCGTCGAACTTGTGGATGATGGCTTCCAGCAGCTTGCGGTCCATCAGGTCCAGGCCCTGGGGGTCCACCTCCAGCATGGCCAGCGCGCGGCCGGCGACGTCGGCGTCGATCGTGCCGCTGGCCTTGACCTCGGCGTAGTCGCGCACGCGGCGCAAGAGGCGGTTGGCGATCCGGGGCGTGCCGCGGGCGCGGCGCGCCACCTCAGCCGCGCCGTCCGGCGTGATGCCCGCGTTGAGCAGGCCGGCGCTGCGCGTCACGATGTGGCCAAGGTCGGCCGCGTTATAGAACTCCAGCCGCGAGACGATGCCGAAGCGGTCGCGCAGCGGGTTGGTCAGCATGCCCGCCCGCGTGGTGGCGCCCACCAGCGTGAACGGCTGCAGGTCCAGTTTCACGCTGCGCGCGGCCGGGCCTTCGCCGATCAGGATGTCGATCTGGAAATCCTCCAGCGCCGGATAGAGGATTTCCTCGACCACGGGCGACAAGCGATGGATTTCGTCGATGAACAGGACGTCGTTCTTTTCCAGGTTGGTCAGCAACGCGGCCAGGTCGCCCGGGCGCTCCAGCACCGGGCCGGACGTCTGGCGCAACTGCACGCCCATTTCGTGCGCGATGATGTGGGCCAGCGTGGTCTTGCCCAGGCCCGGCGGGCCGAACAGCAACACGTGGTCCAGCGCCTCGCCGCGCTTTCTGGCGGCGGCGATGAAGATCTCGAGCTGTTCGCGGGCGCGCTGCTGGCCGACGTATTCCTGCAGCGCCTTGGGCCGCAAGGCGCGCTCGATCGATTCCTCGTTGGGCGACACCGGCTGCGGCGCCACGATACGGGGGGCGTCGGGACGGGAGGAAAGGGAATCGGACTGAATGGCCATGGTGCGGATACGACAAGGGACGAAGCAGGATGCATCGTACCGTATGGCGGGGCCGCCGAGGTGGGGCCGCCGAGGTGGGGCCACAACGGGCCCCGCCTCCCTACGCGGCTTCGGACAGCGGCAGCTTGACCCGCACGCACAGGCCGCCGGCGTCGGCCTGCCGCAATTCCAGCGAGCCCCCGTGGGCACGGGCAATCGCCTCGGCCAGCGCCAGGCCCAGGCCCACGCTGCCCGTGCGCGTGCGCGCATCGTCCAGCCGGCTGAACGGGCGCAGCGCCTCCTGGCGGCGTTCGGGCACGATACCGGGGCCATGGTCGGCGACGTCCAGCACCGCTTGGCGCGCTTCCCGGCGCAGGCTGACCTCCACCGGCGGCGCGCCGTGGTTGAGGGCGTTGCCGATCAGGTTGTCCAGCAGGCGGCCCAGCGCCACGGCGTCGGCCTGCACCACCAGCGGCGCCTCATCGTCGACGGCCTGCAGGTGGATGTCCGTGCCGGCGCCTTGCCAGGCGCCGACGCGTTCGGTCAGCCAGTCGGACAGCACGATCGGCGCGTAGCGATAGGCCGCGGGGTCGGTGCCGCGCACGAAACCGATGAACTGGTCGACCATGTGCTGCATGTCCTGCAGATCGGTGCGCAAGCCTTCCTTCAGCTTGGAATCGTCAGCCAGTTCGATGCGCAGCCACATCCGCGACAACGGCCCTTTCAGGTCGTGCGGCAGGCCCGACAGCAAGGTGCGGCGCACCGAGTCGGATTCGGCCAGCGCGTCCAGCATCGCGTTGAAGCGCACGCCGAGCGCCCGGGTTTCGTGCGGCCCCGAAGGCTCCACGCGTTGGGGTTGGCCCGCGGCCAGCCGGTCGGCGGCGTCGGCCAGCCGGGTGATGGGCCGCGTGATGTGCCACGAGAAGCCCACCGCCAGCAGCAGCAACAGGCCCAGGCCGCCCAGCCAGGCCGCGATGAACGGCGTCGCCACGGGCGGATCCAGGCGGTCCAGCGGGATGACCAGCCATTCGCGCAGGCGCGGCACATCCTCGCTGGCGGAATTGGGCGCGAGCGAAATGAAGATTTCCGGGGCCGGGCCGCGCGAAAGCGCCACGCGGGTGCCGTCGTTCAGGCGTTCGTTCAACAGTTGCACCAGCACGCGCAAATCGCGGCGGATGTCGTCCGGCTCGGGCTTGTAGCGGCGCATGTGCTCTTCGCGAGCCCGTTCGCGGTCGGCGGCGTCGCGTGCATCGGCCCTGTCACCGCCCCGATCGCCATCGGCGTCATGGTCGTCGCCCCGCACTTCCGGCGGCGGGGGCGGACGTGGCGTATCGCCCGGCTGGGCAGCCGAGGACTGCGGTGGAGGGGGACGCGGCGCGGCCCGCGGCGGCGGCGGCGGGCGGCGGCCATTGAAGCGCTGCAGCTTGGCTTCGGCCGGCAGCACGCGCGACCACAGCCGCCATTGGTTCTGCGAGGCGGTGCGCACGAATTCGGCGCGGTCTTCGGCGGGCACCTCGGACACGGCGGCGCGCAGGGTGCGGATCGTGGTGACGATGTAGCCGATGGCCACGTCTTCCAGGAACTTGTGCCGGAAATAGGACACCGTCACCAGCGTGGCCGCCTGCGTCAGCAGCACCGAGCCCAGGATCAGCAGAATCAGGCGCGCCCGCAGCGAACGCGGCACCAGGAAACCGGGGGAAAAGCGCATCAGGGAGAAAACCGGTAGCCGATGCCCCAGACGGTCTGGATCCAGCGCGGCTGCTTGGGATCGTCTTCGATCACGCGGCGCAGGCGCAGGATGGCGATGTCGATGGCGCGGTCATTGCGTTCGCCGGCGTCGTCGTCGCGCGCCAACGCCAACAGGCGCTCTCGCGACAAGGGCTTGCCCGCGTTGCGCACCAGGGCTTCAAGCAGGTTGATTTCGCCGCCGGTCAGCTTCACCACGGTGCCTTCGCGCGACAACTGGCGCGAGGACGGGTCGAACAGGAAGGGGCCGAACGTGACCGGCGCATCCTTGGTCAGCGCGGACGGTCCGCGCTTGCGGCGCAGCACGGCCTCGATGCGGGCCAGCAGTTCGCGCGGATCGAAGGGCTTGCCCACGTAGTCGTCCGCCCCGGCTTCCAGGCCGATGATGCGGTCCACCGCTTCGTCGCGGGCGGTCAGGAGGATGACCGGGATGTCTTCGCCTTGCTCACGCAGGCGGCGGCAGGCGTCCGCGCCGTCGCCGCCGGGCAGCATGCGGTCCAGCACGAGCAGGTCGGGCGCGTAGCGGGTGATGCGGGACGACAGGTCAGTGGCGTCCGGCGCAAGCAGGGTGTCGTAGCCGTGCCGGTTCAGGTAGTCGGCCAGCAGTTGTCGTAACGCCGGGTCGTCGTCAACGACCAGCAGCTTGGTGTGGGGATTGTCCATGGATGCCATAGTGAGGCGCGCCGCGTCCGGCCGCAAGAGGCAGGAAATCAACTGAAATACACCTGTTGCACGATGTACGCCATGTTTTCCCGCGCTTTGCCTGAACTGCCCGTGCCGGCCTGGACTGGCCCTAAAATAACCGGGCTGGTCTTGCCGCTCGTCCGGTTTACTAAAAATCGTTTACAGCTACGGCGGCATCCCCTCTCTACACTGGTCCGTATGGTCGCCCCTACACTCTGGCGCAGACGGCTGTTGCACGCGGCGCTGGCGGCGGGCTTGTCCTGCCCCCTGGCTTCCGCGTTTGGCGACACCCCGATTGCGTCCCCTGATTTCGCTGCCCCGCCTTCCGGGGGGGCGCCGGTACGCATGGCGCGCGGCATCGGGGTTCTGTCCCCCGTACAGCCGATCCCCGTGCGCCCGGCGCCGTCCATGGATTCGCGGGCGGTGCCGCTGGATCCGTCCCCCTGCGACCTGCAAGTGGCGGAACCGGCCATGGACACCAGCGTGCAAGGCGTGGAAGACAGCGGCGCGGAACTGATTCCCGGGATCGGATCCTCATTGTCCGGCGCGGCGGATACGCCCCCGCTGGGCTGCGAACAGGCCGCGGCCCCGGCTGAGGAAAGCACGCCGGATTACTCCTTCGCCTTGGAAGACGGCGACCTGCCCCGCGTGCCGGTCGTGGTGATCTCGGGCGTCTCGCGCCCGACCCGGCCCTGGTTCGCCTCGGTCAGCGGCCAGGACGGCCTGCGCTATGGCGGCGATCGCAACTGGGTCTACCGCAACACCGCGGGGCCCTCGGTCACCGTGGGCAACATCAACGCCAACGCCCCCGCCTGGGGCAGCAGCGCGCCCGTCGGGGGCCTGCAGATCGCCAACTGGGCCGGTTCTTCCGCCACCGTGCCCGAAGGCAGCTTTGGCTATTCCTCTTCGCTGGGCAAGCTGAACCGGATGGATCCGGCCGCCAGTTCGGGCGCGGTGGACTACGGGGCGTCGGTCGGCTCCGGCAGCGTGCGCTACGGGCTGACCCCCGCCCTGACGCTGGAAGGCCAGATGCAGAGCGCGCCGTCCTTGACCACCCGCGGCATGGGCACCACCTATGCCGCCGGTGAATACGGCACGTTCCAGGCCGGAGCCACCCAAAGCTCGTTCGACGCGTCCAACGCCTGGCGCTACCGCTTCGGCTACAGCGTGGACGTGGCCGATGCGGTGAACCTGGGTTACACCAACGAACAGATCGGCGCCGGCTTCGGCGACCTGTCCAACTACTCGGGCGGCGTGGCCTCGGCCCCGCAATCGCGCAACACCCTGTCTGCGGGCGTGCCCATCACGGGCTGGGGCACGATCAGCGGCACCTATTCCGGCCTGCACGAGGGGTCGACACTGGCCGAACAGCGGGTAGGCCTGACCCACAGCATGTTCGTCGCCCCCAAGGTGAGGCTGGCGGTGGGCGCCGACCGCGACATCATTTCGGGCAACTACGAGTGGCGGGCCAACCTGAGCATGCCGGTCGACACCTTCATGCGCGGCACCTGGCTGAGCTGGTAGCCGGACCGCGAGACGGACGGAAATATCCCGGTAAAAGGGGCCGTCCGGAATTGCGGCTTAAAATCCCTGCCATGATGCTTCCGGCCTACCCCCATGTCTGACGCGCGCGCCCTCGGCGTGTTGCAGCGCGTTTTCGGTTACGAATCCTTCCGCGGCGACCAGCAAGCCATTGTCGAACAGGTGATCGACGGTGGCGACGCGCTGGTCCTCATGCCCACCGGCGGCGGGAAATCGCTCTGTTACCAGATTCCCTCGCTGGTCCGCGAAGGCACCGGCATCGTCGTGTCGCCGCTGATCGCGCTGATGCAGGACCAGGTCGACGCTCTGACCGAACTGGGCGTGCGCGCCGCGTTCCTGAATTCCACGCAGGAATGGCGGGTGGCGCGCGACGTCGAACAGGCGTTCCTGGCCGGCGAGCTGGACTTGCTGTACGTCGCCCCCGAACGCCTGCTGACCGACCGCTGCCTGCAGTTGCTGGAGCGCGGCCGCATCGCGCTGTTCGCCATCGACGAGGCGCACTGCGTGTCCCAATGGGGCCACGACTTCCGGCCGGAATACCTGGGCCTGTCGATGCTGCACGAGCGCTGGCCGGACGTGCCGCGCATCGCGCTCACCGCCACCGCCACCGCCGACACGCGCACCGAAATCGCCCAGCGCCTGTCGCTGGACGACGCCCGCCACTTCGTCTCGAGCTTCGACCGCCCCAACATCCGCTACCGCATCATCGAAAAGAACGAAGTGCGCAAGCAGCTGCTGGACATGATCCGCACGGAACACGACGGCGAGTCCGGCGTGGTGTACGGCCTGTCGCGGGCGCGCGTGGAGGAAACCGCCGAATTCCTGTGCAATCAGGGCATCGACGCCATGCCCTACCACGCCGGGCTCAGCCCGCAGGTGCGCGCCGCCAACCAGGCCCGGTTCCTGCGCGAAGACGGCGTGGTCATGGTTGCCACCATCGCTTTCGGCATGGGCATCGACAAGCCCGATGTGCGATTCGTCGCCCACATCGACCTGCCCAAATCCGTCGAAGGCTACTACCAGGAAACCGGCCGAGCCGGCCGCGACGGGCTGCCCGCCACCGCCTGGCTGGCCTACGGCCTGCAAGACGTGGTGCAGCAGCGCCGCATGATCGACGAATCCCCCGGCGACGAGTCCTACCGCCGCCGGCTGGGCCAGCAACTGGATGCCATGCTGGGGCTGTGCGAAACCGTGGAATGCCGCCGCGTGCGGCTGCTGGCGTATTTCGGCCAGCAGATCACGGCCTGCGGCAACTGCGACGTCTGCCTGGAACCGCCCCAGGCCTGGGACGGCACGGTCGCCGCGCAGAAGGTGCTGTCGGCCGTCTACCGCCTGTGGAAAGAACGCGGCCAACGCTACGGCGCGGGCCACATCATCGACATCCTGCGCGGCAAGGTCACCGACCGCACCAAGCAGCATGGCCATGAAACGCTAAGCGTGTTCGGCGTGGGCGAAGACCTGAGCGACACCGCCTGGCGCGGCGTGCTGCGCCAGCTGCTGGCGCAGGGCCTATTGACGGTGGACAACGAAGGGTTCGGCACGCTGGCGCTGACCGAAGGCAGCCGCGCGGTGCTCAAGGGCGAGCGCCAGTTGATGCTGCGGCGCGAATCCGAAAAGAAGACCCGCTCGGGCAAGACCGGCAACGGCCGCCCCAAGGCCGCCGCCATCGACCTGCCGGCCGAACTGCAACCCGTGTTCGAGGCGCTGCGCGCCTGGCGCGGCGAAGTGGCCAAGAGCCATGGCGTGCCGGCTTACGTCATCTTCCATGACGCGACGCTGCGCGAAATCGCCCTGGCCCAGCCCGACTCGATGGATGCGCTGAGCCACATCAGCGGCGTGGGCGCACGCAAGCTCGAAGCCTACGGCGAAGAGATCCTGCAGCGCGTGGCCAAGCCGGTGCTGTAGGCGCCCGGCCCGCTGCCGCCGTCAGTAAGACGGCGGCGGCAACAGCGGCACCGGCGCCCGCTCTTTCCCGAAGACCGACCGGTACGCCAGGATGTTGAACACCAGCACCACGGGTATCCCCACGACCGCGCCCGCCATGACCAGGCGCATCGAACTCAACGCGCCCGCGCCATCCCACAGGGTCATGTCGTCCAGGATCAGGTAGGGGAACAGGCTGTACGCCAAGCCGCTCAGCATCAGCAGGAACAGCGCCACGCACAGCACGAAGGGCAGCCAGCTGAAGCGGTCCGCGCGGCCGGGCAGACGCGCCAGCAGCATCTCGGCCGCCACGTAGCCCGCCAGCATCATCACCCAGACCGTGGCGGCCAGGCTCAGATGGGCGATGTTGCTCCACTTGTAGAAGATGCCCGCATTGGCCAGCCCCAGCGTCACCGCGATCGCGACCATGCCCACTGCGGTCCAGCGGATGGCGTGGCGGGCCCAGCCGGCGGCGCGGCGCTGCAGATCGCCGTCCACCCGCATGACCAGCCAGGACGCGCCAAGCAGCACATAGGCCGCCACGGCGCACAGGCCCACGAACATCGCGAACCAGCCGTAGCCGGCGTCGGACTGGTACCCAGTGGCGATCCGGCCCAGCAGCATGCCCTGGCCGAACGCCGTGATGATCGAGCCGGCCCAGAAGCCGAATATCCAGCGCGGCTTCATTTCGTTGCGCGCGCGGATGCGGAATTCGAACGACACGCTGCGCAGCATCACGCCCAGCACCATGAAAGTCAGGGGCCCGTAGAGCTTGCCCAGCACGGCGCCCCACGCGAACGGGAATGCCGACGCGAACAGGCCCATGCCCAGCAGCAGCCAGAATTCATTGGCGTCGCGCCAGGGGCTCAAGAGCGACATCATGCGGCCGCGCTCGTGCTCGGGCGCCAATTGCAGCAGGATGCCCACGCCCAGGTCGAAGCCGTCCAGCACCATGCCCGCGGCAATCACCACGAACAGCAGCCCCATGAAGGCCAGCGGCATCCAGAAGGAAGGGTCTTCGGGGCTCAGCCCCTGCGAAGCGGCCAGCATGGCGATCATGGCGATCCTCCGCCGAGTTTGCGCACCGGCACCACGCCATAGCGCGCCGCGTGGAACAGCATGGCGGCGAATGCGGACAGCAGCAAGGCATACAGCAGGCCGTAGCCCATCAGCCCGTAAAGGACGGTGCTGGACGCCGTCTGGCCCAGCACCTCGGATTGCGTGATGGTGCCGTTGACGACGAAAGGCTGCAGGCCGATGATGGACACCCACCACCCGGCCACCACCGCGATCCCGCCGGAAAACATCATGCCGCACAGCACGCGCTGCCACCAGACCGGCAGGGTCGAGGGGTCCAGCCCGCGGCGGAAGGTCCACACGAAGGTGACACAGGCTACGGCCAGCATCAGCAGGCCCAATCCCACCGCCACGCGCAACGACCAGAAGGTCAGCGCCACCGGCGGCAGCATGCCGGAATATTTGTCCAGGCCCTGATAGGTGCCGTCCGCATTGCGGTGCAGCCACATGCCGCCGGCATTGCGGATGGTCACGTCCGACACGTTGACGTGCGCGCGCGCGTCCGGCCAGCCGAACAGCACCAGCTGGGGTTCCGCGCCGCTTTCCCAGAAGCCGGCCGCCGCCGCGGCCTTGGCGGGCTGCAGCTTGGCGACCATCTGGCCCGCGCCCGTGGCCACCGGCACCTGCAGGAAGGCCGCGACCACCGCGACCACCAGCCCGGTCTTGAACGCATTGCGCTCGCCGTCGCCCAGCGGGCGGCGCAGCGCCTGCAAGGCCGTCACGCCCATCATCAGGAACGCGGCGGCCAATGCCGCACCGACGACGACCACCGCCATGCGCCAGCCGACCGAAGGGTTCAGCACCACGGCGGCCCAGTCATAGACCTGGTAACGGCCATCGACGAGGATCGCGCCGTCCGGCGTCTGCATCCACGATTGCAGCGCCAGCACCCAGAACACCGCCACCAGCTGGCCCACGGCCACCATCAGCACCGCCAGGGTGTGCGCGCCATCGGACACGCGGCGCTGGCCGAACAGCATGACGCCCAGGAAACACGACTTCAGGATGAAGACGGACAGGATGCCGTAGCCCAGCAAGGGGCCGGCCACATTGCCGATCTTGTCCATCAGGCCCGCCCACAGGCTGCCGATCTGGATCAGCACCGGCACGCTGGCCGCCAGGGTCAGCACGAAGGCCAGCGCAAAGATGCGCACCCAGAAGCGGTAGGCGGCCGTCCAGCCGCCCCGGCCCGACCACCGGGCGCGCACCTTGAAAAACAGCAAGACCCAGGCAAGCGCCAGGGAAATCGCCAGGAACAGCGCCAGAAAACTCAGGCTGGCCACGAACTGCGCACGGGCCAGGGAAAGGGTGGATATATCCATAATGGCCCGTAGTGTAGAGCCAGTTACAAGACAATGGGGGCAGTTTGAAACCGGTTGCACCGGGTCCGAAAAGGCCCTCGCGGCGGAACGTGGCAAAATTGACGCTTTGTCGCCGCTTTTTCCTATTCTTTCAAGAATGACCTCCGCCACGACGCCGACCCCTGCTGCATCCAATTTCCTGCTCAACATCGTCCAGGACGACCTCGAAGCCAACCGCTTCCAGGGCAAACGTTGGGCGGGCAAGCCTGGCCCGGCCGCTGTGCAGCAACAGGGGGATCCGGATCCGGCCCGCATCCGCACGCGCTTCCCGCCGGAGCCCAACGGCTACCTGCACCTTGGCCACGCCAAGAGCATTTGCGTGAACTTCGGGCTGGCGCGCGATTTCGGCGGTGTCTGCCACCTGCGCTTTGACGACACCAATCCCGAAAAGGAAGACCAGGAGTACGTCGACGCCATCATCGAAGCCGTCCGCTGGCTGGGCTTTGACTGGAAGGCCGAAGACGGCCAGGAAAACCTGTATTTCGCCAGCGACTACTTCGGCTACATGTATGAATTCGCCGAGGCGCTGGTCGAAGCCGGCCACGCCTACGTCGACGAGCAAAGCCCCGAGGCCATCCGCGCCAACCGCGGCACGCTGACCGAACCCGGCACCGACTCGCCCTGGCGCAACCGCCCGGCCGCGGAGTCGGTCGCGCTGCTGCGCGAAATGCGCGACGGCAAGCATCCCGACGGCAGCCTGGTGCTGCGCGCCAAGATCAACATGGCGTCGCCCAACATCAACCTGCGCGACCCGGTCATGTACCGCGTGCGCCATGCCACCCATCACCGCACGGGCAACCAATGGTGCATCTACCCGATGTACAGCTGGGCCCACCCGGTGGAAGACGCGCTGGAAGGCATCACGCACAGCGTCTGCACGCTGGAATTCGAAGACCAGCGGCCGTTCTACGACTGGATCCTGACCCGCCTGGCCGAACTCGGCAAGCTGGCCCAGCCGCTGCCGCACCAATATGAATTCGCCCGCCTGAACGTGAGCTACGTCGTCACCAGCAAGCGCAAGCTGCTGCAGTTGGTGCAAGAGGGCCACGTGGACGGCTGGGACGATCCGCGCATGCCCACCATTTTCGGCCTGCGCCGCCGCGGCTACACGCCGGCCTCGATCCGCCTGTTCTGCGAACGCACGGCCGTCTCGAAGTCTGATTCGCGGATCGACTACAGCCTGCTGGAACAGGCCGTGCGCGACGACCTGGATCCGATCGCCGCCCGCTCGGTAGCCGTGCTCGATCCGATCAAGCTGGTCATCACCAACTACCCGGAAGGCCAGACCGAGACCTGCACCGCGCCGCGCAACCCGCACGATCCGGAAGCCGGCGTGCGCGAGTTCCCGCTGTCGCGCGAACTGTGGATCGAGCGTGACGACTTCCGCGAAGAAGCGCCGAAGAAGTATTTCCGCCTGTTCCCCGGCAACACCGTGCGCCTGAAATACGGGTACGTCGTGCGCTGCACCGGCTTTACCAAGAACGAAGCCGGCGACATCGTCGAAGTGCAGGCCGAGTACCTGCCGGAGACCAAGAGCGGCACGCCGGGCGCGGACAGCGTCAAGGTCAAGGGCAACATCACCTGGGTCAGCGCGGCCCACGCGGTGCCTGCCCAGATCCACCTGTACGACCGCCTGTTCGCCGACGCCCGCCCCGATGGCGGCGACAAGGACTTCCTGGCCTGCCTGAACCCGAACTCCAAGCAGACCGTCACGGCCTGGCTGGAACCCGGCACCGTCGCCACCCCTGGCGCCACCTGGCAGTTCGAACGCCTGGGCTACTTCACGGCCGACCTGAAGGAATCCTCCGAAGCCGCCCCGGTGCTCAACCGCATCGTGACGCTGCGCGATTCCTGGGTGCAAGGCTGACCCGCACGCGTGCGTATCACGGGAAAAGGCGCCTTCGGGCGCCTTTTTCTTTCGTCTTCCCGGCTGCGCACCCCGCCCCCCGGCGGGTTATCATCCCCGACATCCCGCAGCCGGTTGTGCGCGCCGTTTCCTGGCGCCCGGACCGCCAGCCACAATCAAGATGAACACTGAATCCCTAGCCCTGGACTTCAAAAGCGCCACCCTGTATGCCATCCGGGTGGTTCTGCACAGCGCAGACCCCGAACGCCTCGTTGCCGCGTTGACCAAACGCATGGCCGACGCCGGCAGCTTCTTCGAGAACGAACCCGTCGTCATCGACGCCAGCCGCGTCGAAGAGAAGATCGATTGGAAGGCCCTGGTGGCCGCGTTGCGCAGCCATAACCTGCCCCCGATCGGCGTGGTCGCCGAAGGCGCCAACCTGAAAGCCGCGCGCGAAGCCGGCCTGACGCCGGTGGAACTGTCCACCCCCGCCGCCCGCCCGGCCCCGGTCGTGGATACCGCGCCGCCGAACGACGTGTCCACGCCCGTGCCCTCGGTGCCGGCCGCCGCCGTCGAGACCGCCCCCGCTCCGACCGATACGTCCGCCCCCGAGGCGCCCGCCACGGACAAGCCCGCCGCCGCCTCGGCTGAACCCATGCCGGCGCGCGAGGCCAGCAGCACCACGTCCGCGCCCGCCCCGACGCAAGCTGCGCCGCATTCGTCGTCGGCGCTGGTCATCACCAAACCCCTGCGCTCCGGTCAGCGCGTCTACGCGCGGCACACGGACCTGGTCGTCATCGGCATGGTCAGCCAGGGCGCGGAAGTCATCGCCGACGGCAACGTGCACGTCTACGGGCCTTTGCGCGGCAAGGCCATGGCCGGCGCGCGCGGCGACACGTCGGCGCGCATCTTCACAACGCATCTGGACGCGGAACTGCTTGCCGTGGCCGGCGTGTACCGCGTGGTGGAAGACAAACTGGACCGGACGCTGCAAAACCAGCCCGCCCTGGTTCGCCTTGACGGCGACACCCTGCGCATCGAAGCATTGAAAGCCTGACCGCTTTTCTTCGCTCGCGCGCGAACGTCTCAACACATTCTGTAAGAAGCCTTACATGGGCTTTTTGCTTTACGATAACGCGATTTATTCGAACATAAGGGTTTGATCGTCATGACACGCATTGTTGTGGTGACTTCCGGCAAAGGCGGCGTGGGTAAAACCACGACGAGCGCCAGTTTTTCCGCGGGCCTCGCGATGCGGGGCCACAAGACCGCTGTCATCGACTTCGATGTCGGCCTGCGCAATCTCGACCTCATCATGGGCTGCGAGCGTCGCGTGGTGTACGACTTCGTCAATGTGATCCAGGGCGAAGCCACCCTCAACCAGGCGCTGATCAAGGACAAGCAGCTTGAAAACCTGTTCATCCTGCCCGCCTCGCAAACGCGCGACAAAGACGCGCTGACGCAGGAAGGCGTGGAGAAGGTCATCAACGACCTGAAGGAAATGGGTTTCGAGTACATCGTCTGCGATTCGCCCGCCGGCATCGAAACGGGCGCGCTGATGGCAGCCTATTTCGCCGACGACGCGTTGGTCGTGACGAACCCGGAAGTCTCGTCGGTACGCGACTCCGACCGCATCCTGGGCATCCTGGCCGCCAAGTCCAAGCGGGCCGTGGACGGCGGCGAGCCGGTCAAGGAATTCCTGCTGCTCACGCGCTACAACCCCAAGCGCGTCGTCGACGGCGAAATGCTGTCGCTGGGCGACATCGAAGACATCCTGCGCATCAAGCTGATCGGCGTCATCCCCGAATCGGAAGCGGTGCTGCAAGCGTCGAACCAAGGCCTGCCGGCCATCCACCTGAAAGATACCGACGTCTCCGAAGCCTACAAGGACGTCGTGGCCCGTTACCTTGGCGAAGACAAGGCCCTGCGCTTTACCGATTACGAAAAGCCCGGTCTTCTGAAACGCCTGTTCGGAGGCAAGTAAGCAATGTCCTTCCTGTCGTTTCTGCTTGGTCAAAAGAAATCTTCCGCCTCCGTTGCCAAGGAACGGTTGCAGATCATCCTGGCCCACGAGCGGGGCCGCGGCGACTCGCCCGACTACCTGCCGCAGTTGCAGCAGGAACTTATCGCGGTGATTTCAAAGTACGTGAAGATCAACCCCGAAGACATCAAGGTGCACCTGGAACGCCAGGACACGCTGGAAGTGTTGGAAGTGAAGATCGAGATGCCGCAAAACGAGGCGCCGTAATGCCGTCGCGCGCCGGCCATCCGGCGCGTGTCGGGCCTTGTGCCCTCTCGCCGATAAAAAAACGCCTGGCAATGCCAGGCGTTTTGCTTTGGGCGCGGCGGGCTTAGTGCTTGCCGACCTGATCGCCGATCACACCACCGATCGCCGCTCCACCCACCGTACCCAGGACGCCGCCGTTGGTGATCACAGCGCCTGCGACACCGCCCAATGCGGCGCCGCCGACCGTGCTCTTTTGACGATGGCTCATGCTGTCCCAGGACGAGCAGCCAGCCATGGCGGCGGTCATTGCCAGTGCGACACAGATTTTGGAAAGAGATGCGATTTTCATGATGAGGCTCCTATTCTTGTCCCCCGGGGCCGCACCATGGACCTGACGCGAGCGCGCGGTCCCCTTTTGGGTTTAGAACATTCAGGATCTCAAAATAAAGACGCGGGTGCTGTTAGGTTTACCCAGGAATTGTGTCAAACGGCGAGTGAATCTTTGCGCGCCCCCGGGATAGTGTTGCAGGCCGCGTCCGCTATTTGACCAGACGTAACACGTCACGGAAGCGTGGATGCTCGCACGTCTCCATCCATTCGAAAATCGCCATTTCGGAGGTGACGATTTCGGCGCCATGCGCGCGCGCGCGGCGCAGCGCCGCATGATGGTCGGATGGCTTGCGCGAACCCGCCGCATCGGACACCAGCACGGCCTTGTAGCCCATGTCCGCCAGGCCGATCACGGTTTGCAGCACGCAGATGTGCGCCTCGCACCCCGCCACCAGGATCGTCTTGCGCGCCGCCGGCAGCCACGCCTCGAAACCCGGTTCGCGTGCGGACGAAAAGTGCATCTTCTGGAACGTGGCCTGCACGATATCGCGCAAGGGCTCTACCGTGACGCCCAGCATCTTGCTGTGATGCTCGGTGGCGATCACCGGCACATCGAGCAGGCGCGCGGCCTGCGCGAGCTTGTGCGCGGTATTGAGCACGGCATCGCCATTGTGGATGACCGGCATCAGCCGGCCCTGCATGTCGACGATGAGCAATGTGGAATCGGAAGCTTGCAGCAGCATGGGATATCTCCGGAAATCCTGCGGATGGCGTGTCGAGTCGACTCAGCGGCCGGGCCTGAGAACCTGCCGATGCAGCATCAATGATATAGCGGCGGCTCGGCGCACAGGTTCAGGTCTCTGGCGACGGCCCGCAACCGCTTGTCCCGGGTCCATAGCGATGCCCCCGGCGTCAGCTGCGTGGACGCAAGCAGGTGCAGGTCAACATAGCCGATTCCTTTGCCAGACAGTCTTTCGGCGTGGAGGAAATGCAGCGCCTCATCGTGGCTCGCCCGCACGACTACTGCGAAAAAAATCCCAGCGCGTCGGCTGGGATTTCTCAGACTGCTTTACTGGCCAAGGCTTACTTCAACGCCTTGTAGCGCAGGCGCTTGGGCTTGGCGCCCTCTTCGCCCAGACGGCGCTTCTTGTCGGCTTCGTACTCTTGGTAGTTGCCGTCGAAGAACACCGCTTGCGAATCGCCTTCGAATGCCAGGATGTGGGTGGCGATGCGGTCCAGGAACCAGCGATCGTGGCTGATGACCATGACGCTGCCGGGGAACTCCAGCAGCGCGTCTTCCAGCGCGCGCAGCGTTTCCACGTCGAGGTCGTTGGACGGTTCGTCAAGCAGCAGCACGTTGCCGCCGGCGATCAGCGTCTTGGCCATGTGCAGGCGGCCGCGTTCACCGCCGGACAACTGCCCCACGACCTTGTTCTGGTCGCCGCCCTTGAAGTTGAAGCGGCCCAGATAGGCGCGCGACGACATTTCGAACTTGCCCACCGTGAGGATGTCGGCGCCGTCGGCCACCGCATCGAACACCGTCTTCTTGTCTTCCAGCGCATCGCGCGACTGGTCGACATAAGCCAGCTTTACGGTCTGGCCGATTTTCACTTCACCCGAATCCGGCTGCTCGCGGCCCGCGATCATGCGGAACAGCGTCGACTTACCGGCGCCGTTGGGGCCGATGATGCCGACGATGGCGCCCGGCGGCACCTTGAAGCTGAGGTTGTCGATCAGCAGGCGGTCGCCATAGGCCTTGCTGACATTGTTGAATTCAATGGCCTCGTTGCCCAGGCGCTCGCCCACGGGAATGAAGATTTCCTGGGTTTCATTGCGCTTCTGGTATTCGTAGGACGACAGTTCTTCGAAGCGGGCCAGACGCGCCTTGGCCTTGGCCTGGCGGCCCTTCGGGTTCTGGCGCACCCACTCCAGTTCCTTCTTGATGGTCTTCTGGCGGGCGGATTCCGAAGACTCTTCCTGCTTCAGGCGGTCTTCCTTCTGTTCCAGCCACGAGCTGTAGTTGCCCTTCCACGGGATGCCGTAGCCGCGGTCCAGTTCCAGGATCCACTCGGCGGCGTTGTCCAGGAAGTAGCGATCGTGGGTCACGGCGACGACGGTGCCGGGGAACTTGTGCAGGAATTGCTCAAGCCACTCCACGCTTTCGGCGTCCAAGTGGTTGGTGGGTTCGTCCAGCAGCAGCATGTCGGGCTTGGACAGCAACAGCCGGCAAAGGGCCACGCGGCGCTTTTCACCACCGGACAGGTTGCCGACGATGGCGTCCCAGGGCGGCAGGCGCAGCGCGTCGGCCGCGATTTCCATCTGGTGTTCGATATCGTCCGAACCGCTGGAGGCAGCGGCGGCGATGATGGCTTCCAGTTCGGCCTGCTCGGCCGCCAGCGCGTCGAAATCGGCGTCCGGCTCGGCGTACGCGGCGTAGACCTCGTCCAGGCGCTTCTTGGCCGAGACGACAGCGCCCAGGCCCTCTTCCACCGACTGGCGCACCGTGTGCTCGGGGTTCAGTTGCGGTTCCTGCGGCAGGTAGCCGATGTTCAGGCCCGGCATGGGGATGGCTTCGCCTTCGATCTCTTTATCGACGCCAGCCATGATCTTCAGCAGCGTCGACTTGCCCGAGCCGTTCAGGCCCAGCACGCCGATCTTGGCGCCAGGAAAAAACGAAAGCGAGATGTCACGCAGGATCTGCCGCTTGGGCGGCACGATCTTGCCGACGCGGTTCATGGTGTAGACGTATTGGGCCATGGGCTCGTATAGGGAAAGAAAGCTGATGAACCGTCGATTGTAGGCCGGAACCCTGACAGGCGCGCGTCAGGAGGCGCCGAAGGCGCTCAACCCGCCGCTTTGCCTGCGCGCAGCCCCAGGCGGGGGGTACGCATTTGCGCCAGCATCACGCCGGCCAGCGCCATCGCGCCGCCCACGATATGGAAGACGTGAGGCTTTTCGTCCAGGAAGACCGCGGCGATCGCCACGGTGCCCACCGGCATCAAGTTCAGGAAGATGCTGGCCCGGTTGGGGCCCAGGTGCTTGACGCCCTGCATCCACAGGAAGGGCGCAAACAGGGACGGGAAGATCGCCGCGTACAGCACCAGCGGCACGTTGTCGGCGTTCAGCGGGGACGGCGCCGCCATCAGGAACGCCGGCAGCTGGAACAGCACGCCGAAAGCCACCTGCACGTACAGCGACTGCCACGGCCCAACCGGCAGGCCCCAGCGGCGCAGCAGCACGCCGTACAGCGCATAGGCCAGCGCGGCCAGGCCCATCAGCAGGTCGCCCGGGTTCGCGCCCACCGACAGCAGGCGCGACGGGTCCCCTTCGCCGATCAGCAGCGCCAGCCCCGCCAACGACACCAGGCCGCCCAGCATCGCCATCAGCGTAGGACGCTGGCGCAGCACCACTGCGCCCACCGCGATGGTCAGCAGCGGGATCATGGCCGTGATGATGCCCATGTTGGTCGCCGTGGTGCTGGAGGCCGCCACATAGGCCAGCCCCTGGTACAGCGCCATCCCGAGCCCGCCCAGCACCGCGAACTTGGGCAGGTACGGCACGATCAGGCGGCGCTGCGCCCACACGCCCGGCAGGGCGAACGGCGTCAGCAGGGCGCCGGCGATCGCCCAGCGGTAAAAGCCGATGACGGCAGGTGAAATCACGTCGGCGGCCATCTTGGTCACGATCATGTTGACCGACCAGATCAGGGCCGCCAGCAAGGGGAACAGCAGGTAGCGGGCGGGAATGTGGGGGGTGTCGCGCGTCATGGACGAGTCTTGCCGATAAGGATAGGCGGCCAGTGTAGGTCCTGTCCGAGACGGCGTATATAATGAAAAACAGACAAATTCGCACGAACTTCCGACATGGAACTT
The DNA here is from genome assembly GCF_057314935.1 of Achromobacter sp. Classification (NCBI taxonomy): domain Bacteria; kingdom Pseudomonadati; phylum Pseudomonadota; class Betaproteobacteria; order Burkholderiales; family Alcaligenaceae; genus Achromobacter; species Achromobacter sp. The sequence continues at coordinate 1,477 of NZ_DBHKZA010000052.1, read as the reverse complement.
GCTGATACCGCCCCCGTCCTGGCCGGTCACCTGCCCTATCCGCTGGCCTGCCGCATCCTGCACTTCACGCCGCACTCCAGCATGCAGCGCCACAGCTCGCCGTGGGCGGAATTGAATTTCGCGCTGTCGGGCATCATGGAAATCGGCATCAACGGCGTCACTTACCTGTCGCCCCCGCAGTACGCCATCTGGATACCCCCGCACGTTGAGCACTGCTGCCAGAACGAAGGCGAAGTGCATTACGCCTGCATCGACATCCCGGCCGAGGCCTGCGCCGGCCTGCCGGATACGCCTTGCACGCTGGAGATCAGCGCCGTCACGCGCGCGGTCCTGGCCGACTTCGAACGGCGCGGCATCCGCTATCCGGCTACGCCGGAAGACCGGCGCATGGCGCAGATCGTCATCGACCAGCTCCGCCAGGCCCGCGCCTATGCCAGCTATCTGCCTTCAAGCACCGATCCGGTGCTGGCCCCCATTCTGTCTGCCCTGCAGCGCAGCCCGGGCGACAAGCACGGCGCCGCGTACTGGGCCGCCAGCGCGGGCATCACCGAGCGCACGCTGCTGCGCCATTGCCAGCAGCACCTGGGCATGTCGTTCAACGAATGGCGCCAGCGCCTGCGCGTGGTCTCGGCGCTGGGCATGCTGGACGCCGGCCGCCCGGTGCAGGCAGTGGCCCGCGAACTGGGCTACAGCACGCCGTCCGCCTTCATCGCGATGTTCCAGCGCCTGACCGGCGAATCCCCCGACAGCGCCCGCAAACGCAGCGCCGCGGCCCCCGCCTGAACGCGTTGCGCGCGTCGTCATCCAAGCGTCCGATGCACTGCAACGCCGATCGCGCGACAATAACGCCTGACTCATGTATCTTGCCGTGCCGTCGCGGCTTCATCGCGCCCAGGAACCCCCTTCATGTCCGCCTCTGCTACCCCTCCCGCTTCCGTGACCCACTTCAGCGCATCCGAACTGGACATGCTGGCCAAGACCGCCGACGCGCTCAGCGCCTACCTGGGCAAGCCCGTGCTGGCTGAAGTGATCCTGGGTGACGAAGGCACCGAATGGGTCACCTACGGCGTGCCGCTGGACGAAAACGCCCAGACCGAAGAAGACCAGACGCACGTCCAGCTCGGCGGCCCCGGCGCCCGCATCCTGGGCAACCGCGGCGGCCTGCCCCATGCCGACGACGACACCTACGATTGCCTCTACCTCTGGGCCGTCCAGATCTCCATGAATGAAGGCGAGCGCTTCATCAAACTGGACCACGACGGCGAAGAATCCGCCTGGTCCGACAACCTGGAAGACGTCCTGCCCTTCGCCCTGACGGAAGAACCGCAACCGGAGCCGAGCGAGGACGAGGAAGAAGAGGACGATGAAGACGACGAAGACGACGACACGCCGTACGAACGCGTGGACGAGCCGCGCCATTGATTTGAAGCAACCCGGCGCCGCAGGGTGATGGGTTGCGCGCGATAGCCGCCAGCGC
>NZ_DBHKZA010000051.1:0-47724 GCF_057314935.1 Achromobacter sp. | reverse complement strand
CATGAAAAACACCCCAAAGGTTGGATCGGTGTCCAACTTTTGGGGTGCAGTTCAGGTTCGCCGAGGGGCTTTTTTTCGGGCGGAAGAATTACTTCTTCTTGCCGTCGTCCTTCAACTGGGGCAGCGACGTGCCGCTGGAGGCCAGCAGGCCCGTCTTCACGTACGTGAAGAGCTTTTCGCGGGTGTCGACGATGTCGAGGTTGCGCATGGTCAGCTGGCCGATGCGGTCTGCCGGGGTGAAGGGGGCGTTTTCCACCTTTTCCATGGACAGGCGCTCGGGGGCGTACGTCAGGTTGGCCGATTCGGTGTTCAGCAGCGAATAGTCGTTGCCGCGGCGCAGTTCGATGGTGACTTCGCCGGTGATGGCGCGGGCGACCCAGCGTTGGGCGGTTTCGCGCAGCATGATGGCTTGCGGGTCGAACCAGCGGCCTTGGTACAGCAGGCGGCCCAGCTTGCGGCCGTTTTCGCGGTACTGCTCGATGGTGTCTTCGTTGTGGATGCCGGTGACCAGGCGTTCGTAGGCGATGAACAGCAAGGCCAGGCCCGGGGCTTCGTAGATGCCGCGGCTCTTGGCTTCGATGATGCGGTTTTCGATCTGGTCGCTCATGCCCAGGCCGTGGCGGCCGCCGATGCGGTTGGCTTCCAGCAGCAGTTCGACCGGGTCGCTGAATTCCACGCCGTTCAGGGCGACCGGTTGGCCTTCCTCGAAGCGGACGGTGACTTCTTCAGCCTTGACGGCCACGTCGTCGCGCCAGAACGCCACGCCCATGATGGGCTTGACGATGCGGATGCCGGAGTTCAGTTGCTCCAGGTCCTTGGCTTCATGGGTGGCGCCCAGCAGGTTGGAGTCGGTCGAATAGGCTTTTTCGGCCGACATCTTGTAGTCGAAGCCGGCTTGGCGCATGTACTCGGACATTTCCGAACGGCCGCCGAGCTCGTCGATGAAGCGCTGGTCGAGCCAGGGCTTGTAGATCTTCAGGTCCGGGTTGGTCAGCAGACCGTAGCGGTAGAAGCGCTCGATGTCGTTGCCCTTGAAGGTGCTGCCGTCGCCCCAGATGTTGACGTCGTCTTCCTTCATGGCGGCCACCAGCATCGTGCCGGTGACTGCGCGGCCGATCGGGGTCGTGTTGAAGTAGGTGATGCCGGCGGTCGAGATGTGGAACGCGCCCGCTTGCAGGGCAGCGATGCCTTCGGCCACCAACTGCGCGCGGCAGTCGATCAGGCGGGCGTTTTCGGCGCCGTAGGCCAGGGCCTTGCGCGGGATCTCGTCGTAATCGGACTCGTCGGGCTGGCCCAGGTTCGCGGTGTAGGCGTACGGGATGGCGCCGTTGTTGCGCATCCACAGAAGCGCTGCGCTGGTGTCGAGGCCGCCGGAAAAGGCGATGCCGACCTTCTGGCCGGTGGGAAGGTTCGGGAGGATAGTGGTCATTGTTTGAGGTGAGACGCCAACAGGACTTTGACAGCAACGAGCCGCCAAACAAGAAAGGTGACGGCATTTTAACTCTTTTGCCCGAGTGGGGCGGGTTGCCGGGCAGGCAGGCCGCGCGGATGCGCCGGACGGCCGGGTTCCGTCCCCGGTGGTGGCGCCGAACCTGTCCGAATTGTCAGGATCCGGACAGCGTGGGGTCCCGCAAGCCTTCCTACAGTGGGGGCGTACTGACTGTCGGCCGCATCGGCGGCGCTGAAAATGAACACTGGAAAGCGGATCGCGCCGCGCTGGGCGGTGGCCGGGCTGGCGGCCCTGTTGGGCCTGGCCGGCTGTGCGGCCGGCCCGGACTACCTGCGCCCCGCGATGGACCTGCCGGCCGGCTACAAGGAGTCGGGGCCATGGAAAACGGCCCAGCCCGGCGTGGTGGATGGGTCCCGGCCCTGGTGGGACGCCTATGGCGACCCGACGCTCAGCGGATTGATCGTGCAGGCCAATGCCGCCAACCAGACCATTCAGCAGGCCCAGGCGCAGTACCGGCAAGCGCGCGCCGCCGCCGACGCCGCCCGGGCGGGTTTCTGGCCCACCGCGGGCGTGAACGTGTCGGCGCAGCGGGCGCGGGCGAAGAGCAATGGCGTGACGGGAGTGTCCAACGGCTATGCCGCCGCGCTTGACGTGTCCTGGGAGCCCGACCTGTGGGGCGCGGTGCGCCGCCAGGTCGAAGCCAGCGATGCGTCGACCCAGGCCAGCGAGGCCAGCCTTGCCGCGGCCAGGCTCAGCATCCAGGCGGCTCTCGCGCAGGACTACCTGCAACTGCGGGCGGTGGACCGCGAGAAAGACCTGTACGCCCGCACGCTGGAAGCCTACACGCGCACGCTCAAGCTGACGCAAAGCCAGTACGACGCCGGCGTGGCGTTACGTTCGGACGTGGCGCAGGCCGAAGCGCAGTTGAAGACCGCGGAAGCCCAATCGATCGACCTGGATGCGACCCGCAGCCAGCTGGAACACGCGATCGCCATCCTGACGGGCCGGGCCCCGGCGCAGTTCAGCCTGCCGCCTGTGCCGGCCGGCCAACCCTGGATGTTCCAGGTGCCTGCCGTGCCTGCCGGCTTGCCGTCGGATCTGCTGGAGCGGCGGCCGGACATCGCCGCGGCGGAACGCGACGTGGCGTCGGCCAATGCGGGCATCGGGGTGGCGCGCGCGGCGTATTTTCCGTCGCTGGTGCTGTCGGCAAGCGGCGGCTTCGGCGCCGCCAGCTTTGCGCAATGGTTCAACGCGCCCGGCCGCGTCTGGTCGCTGGGCGCGCTGCTGGCCGAAACGGTGTTCGACGGCGGGTTGCGCAAGGCCCGCGACGCGCAGGCCGTGGCCGTCTTCGACGCCAGCGCCGCGCAATACAAGCAGACCGTGCTGGGCGCCTTCCAGGAAGTGGAGGACAACCTGTCCACCTTGCGCGTGCTGGACGACGAAGCGCGTGCGCAGGACGACGCGGTGACGGCGTCGCAGCTGAGCGAAAGGCTGGCCCTCGCGCAGTACCGGGCCGGCACGACCACGTTTCTGACCGTGGCCGTCGCCCAGGCGCTGACCCTGTCCAACGAGCGCGCCGCCGTGCAGCTGCGCGGCCGCCAACTGGTGGCCAGCGTGGCGCTGATCAAGGCCGTGGGCGGCGGCTGGAACGCCGATGCGCTCAATACCCCCGATGCGCAGGCGCTGGCGATTGCCGGCCAGCCGCAAGCAGCAAGCCAACCTACCGAGAACGAGTGAGTCCATGGACAAGGCGGTGACTTCCCCCAATCGACGCGCAGGATTGCGCGCAGGCGCCGTGGCGCTTGCCGTCGTGGCCTGCGTGCTGGCCGTCTGGCTGTTCCTGCGCGGCCGCGCCGCGCCGCCCGCCGCGCCTGAACCGGTGGTGCCGGTGGCGACCACGCCCGTGCGCCAGCAAGACGTGGCGCGTTACCTGACAGGCGTGGGCACGGTGACGGCGGCAGCCAGCGTGACGGTCAAGGCGCGCGTGGACGGGCAACTGGACAGCGTGGGCTTCGTCGAAGGACAGGACGTGAAGGCGGGGCAGGTGCTGGCCAATATCGACCCGCGCGCCTTGCAGGCCCAACTGGCCCAGGCGCAGGCGCAGCGGGCGAAGGACCAGGCGACGTTGTTGAACGCCCGCCTGGACCTGCAGCGCTACACCCGCCTGCAGCGCGAGGACGCGGCCACGCAGCAGACGCTGGACGCGCAACGCGCGCTGGTGGCGCAACTGGAGGCCGCGACGCAGACCGACGACGCGCAGATCAGCTATGCCCGCGTGCAGCTGGACTACACGCGCATCGTGGCGCCGATCGCGGGCCGGGTGGGCGCGCGGCTGGTGGACCCCGGCAACATCGTGCACGCGGCCGATGCGAACGGCCTGGTCGTGATCAACCAGATCGATCCCATCACCGTGCTGTTCTCGCTGCCTGAAGAGTCGGTGCCGGCGATCAACGCGGCCATGGACCGGGGGCAGCCGCTGCCGGTGGTGGCCTATGCGCGCGACAGCAATGAACCGCTGGAAACGGGAACGCTGGTCTTGCTGAACAACCAGATCGACACCGCCACCGGCACGGTGCAGCTCAAAGGCCGTTTCGACAACCCCCGCCACCGTCTGTGGCCGGGCTTGTATGTGAACGCCCGCCTGGTGCTGGACGCCAACGAAAGCGCGTTGACCGTGCCGGTGGCCGCCGTGCAGCGCAGCCAGACCGGCACCTACGTGTATGCGGTGGATGGCGATGGCGTGGCGCAGCCGCGTGCGGTGAAGGTCGAGCGGATGCAGGATGGCGTGGCCGTCATCCAGGACGGCTTGACCGCAGGGCAGCGCGTGGTGGTGGATGGACAGTACAAGCTGAAGCCGGGTAGCAAGGTGCGCGAGCTGGCGGCCGCTTCGGCCCCGGCCGCAGCGGGGAGCGCGAAATGAGCATCTCGGCCAGTTTCATCAAGCGGCCGATCGGCACGTCGCTGCTGGCGCTGGCGATCCTGCTGGTGGGGATCGCGGCATGGCCGTTGCTGCCCGTGGCGCCGCTGCCGCAGGTGGATTTCCCGACGATCCAGGTGCAGGCCAACCTGCCGGGAGGCAGTCCGGAGACGATGGCGTCCAACGTCGCGCAGCCGCTGGAGCGGCAGTTTTCGCTGATCGCCGGCCTGTCGCAGATGACGTCCGTCAGCGCGATCGGCAACACGCAAATCACCTTGCAGTTCGACCTGAACCGCAGCATCGATTCGGCGGCGGTGGATGTGCAGGCGGCCATCAATGCCGCCACCGGACAGTTGCCGGCGAATTTGCCGAACCCGCCGACGTTCCGCAAGGTCAACCCGGCCGATGCGCCCATCATGGTGATGGCGGTGCAGTCCGACACGCTGCCGCTGATCCAGGTGAACGATTTCGCCGACAACATCCTGGCCCAGCAGATCTCGCAGATTTCGGGAGTGGGGCTGGTGAACATCGGCGGCCAGCAAAAGCCCGCGGTGCGGATCCAGGTGGATCCGGGCAAGCTGTCGGCGTTGGGTCTGAGCCTGGAAGACATCCGGGGGGTGATCGCCACCACGACCGTCAACCAGCCCAAGGGCACGATCGACGGCGCGCGCCAGAGCTTCACCACCTACACCAATGACCAGTTGCTGTCGGCCGCGCAATGGAACGATATGGTGCTGGCCTACCGCAACGGCGCGCCGATCCGCGTGCGCGACGTGGGTGTGGCGGTGGACGGGCCCGAGAACACCAAGCTGGCGGGCTGGGCCTACGCGGGCAAGGCCTCGCCGCCCGACAACACGATCACCAACGGCCGTTCGATCGTGCTGCAGATCAGCAAGCAGCCCGGGGCCAACGTGATCGAGACCGTGGACCGCATCCGCGCGGCGCTGCCCCGGCTGGAGGCCTCGATCCCGCCGTCGGTGCACGTGAACACCATCATCGACCGCACCCAGACGATCCGCGCGTCGGTCACCGACGTGGAATTCACGCTGACGCTCACCATCATCCTCGTGGTGCTGGTGATCTTCCTGTTCCTGCGCAACGTGGCGGCCACGCTGATCCCGTGCGTGACGGTGCCGCTGGCGCTGATGGGAACGGCCGCCGTGATGTACGTGGTGGGCTTCAGCCTGGACAACCTGTCGCTGATGGCGCTGACGATCGCGGTTGGTTTCGTGGTGGACGACGCCATCGTCATGCTGGAGAACGTCTACCGGCATGTGGAGGCCGGCATGTCGCCGATGGAGGCCGCCTACAAGGGCGCCGGTGAAATCGGCTTCACCATCGTGTCGATCTCGGTGTCGCTGATCGCGGTGTTCATTCCGCTCTTGCTGATGGGCGGCATCGTCGGCCGCCTGTTCCGCGAGTTCGCCGTGACGGTGACGCTGGCCATCGTGGTATCGGTGCTGGTGTCGCTGACCCTGACGCCGATGTTGTGCTCGCGCTACCTGAAGGACCATCACGGCGAGCGGCATGGCCGCCTGTACCAGTGGTTCGAGCGGGGTTTCGACGCCATGCTGCACGGCTACGAGCGCGGGCTGAAGCTGGTGCTGCGGCACCAGTTCGCCACGCTGTGCGTGTTCCTGGCGACCGTCGCCTGCACGGTGGCGCTGTTCATGGTGATCCCGAAAGGCTTCTTCCCGCAGCAGGACACGGGCTTCATCTTCGGCTTTGCGGAGTCGGCGCAGGATTCGTCGTTTTCGCTGATGAACCAGCGCATGATCCAGATGGCCGACGTGATCCGGCAGGACCCGGATATTGCCAGCTTCGGGTTCAACGGCAGCCAAAGCACGTACAACACCGGCAACTTCTATATCGGCTTGAAGCCCAAGGATGAAGGCCGCAGCGCATCCGCCGACGAGGTGATCGCGCGGCTGCGTCCGCAGTTGGCCAAGCTGGAAGGCGTGACGCTGTTCATGCAGGCCGGTCAGGACATCAACGTGGGCGGGCGCTTGTCGCGCACGCAATACCAGTACACCCTGACGGATTCCAGCCTGGACGAACTGAACGTCTGGGCGCCAAAGCTGCTGACGGCGTTCCGGGGTCTGCCGCAACTGACCGACGTGGCGTCCGACCAGCAAAATGCGGCGGCCACGGCGTCCTTGACCATCGACCGCGCGCGGGCGTCGTCGTTCGGCATATCGCCCGCGCTGATCGACGCCACGATCTACGACGCCATCGGCCAGCGCCAGGTGGCGCAATATTTCACGCAGATCAACAGCTACCACGTGATCCTCGAGGTGACACCGAAGCTGCAGCAGGATCCCAGCCTGTTCGGGAAGCTGTACCTGACCTCGCCGCTGACAGGCCAGCAGGTGCCGCTGTCGACCTTCGTGAAGCTGGACACCGATAAGACGGCCTATCTGTCGATCAGCCACCAGGGCCAGTTCCCGGCCGTGACCATTTCGTTCAACCTGGCGCCGGGGGCGTCGTTGGGCGATGCCGTCCAGGCAATCCAGCAGGCGCAAAGCGGCATGGGCGCGCCGGCCAGCCTGGCGGGCGCGTTCCAGGGCACGGCCAAGGCCTTCGGCGATTCGCTGTCGACCCAGCCCTACCTGATCGCGGCGGCGCTGATCGCCGTGTACATCGTGCTGGGCCTGCTGTACGAAAGCTATATCCATCCGTTGACCATCCTGTCCACGTTGCCGTCCGCGGGCGTGGGCGCGCTGCTGATCCTGATGGCGGGGGGGTATGACCTGAGCGTGATCGCGCTGATCGGCATCATCCTGCTGATCGGCATCGTGAAGAAGAACGGCATCATGATGATCGACTTCGCGCTGACCGCGGAGCGCGAGCACGGGATGGCGCCGGCCGAGGCGATCTACCAGGCTTGCGTGCTGCGCTTTCGCCCCATCATGATGACGACCATGTGCGCGCTGCTCAGCGGCCTGCCGCTGATGCTGAGCCACGGCCAGGGGTCCGAGCTGCGGCGGCCCCTGGGGTACGCGATGGTGGGCGGCCTGATCGTGTCGCAGGCGCTGACCCTGTTCACGACGCCTGTCGTCTACCTGTACCTGGACCGCGCGCATTACTGGTACATGGAACGCAAGGCGGCGCGGGCGGCCAGGAAGGCGGCCAAGACGGCCAAGGCGAATGGGACGAGCGGGGCGAACCCGCCCGTGATCGCGCCGCCGGACGGACTTGAGTCAAAATAGGGGTCAACCGTAGGGCTTGCGGGGCGGCACATGAAAATCCTGATAGTCGAAGACGAACTGAAGACGGCGGATTACCTGCGCAAAGGCTTGGGTGAACAGGGCTGCGCCGTCGACGTTGCGCACAACGGCATCGACGGCCAGCACCTGGCGCTGGAACACGATTACGACGTGATCGTGCTGGACGCCATGCTGCCGGGCATGGACGGCTTTGCCGTGTTGCGGTCCCTGCGCACCGTGCGGCAGACGCCCGTCATCATGCTGACCGCCCGCGACGGCGTCGAAGACCGCATCCGCGGCCTGCACGACGGGGCGGACGATTACCTGGTCAAGCCTTTTTCCTTTCTTGAACTGCTGGCGCGCCTGCAGGCGCTGACCCGGCGCGGCCGTGCCCAGGAGCCCGTGCAGCTGCGCATCGGAGACCTGCAGATCGACCTGATCAGCCGCAAGGCCTGGCGGGCCGGCACGCGGCTGGACCTGACCGCCAAGGAATTCGCGCTGCTGGCCGTGCTGGCGCGCCGTCAGGGCGAGATCCTGTCCAAGACGGCGATCGCCGAACTGGTCTGGGACATGAACTTCGACAGCAACGTCAACGTGGTGGAAGTCGCCATCAAGCGCTTGCGCGGCAAGGTGGACGCCCCGTTCGGCCGCCGCCTGCTGCATACGATCCGCGGCATGGGCTACGTGCTGGAGCTGCGCGAGGACGGGGGCGGGCAATGAGGGGCGCGGGGTGAGGCGATCCTTGAAAACGTCGCTGAAGGCGCGGCTGCTGATCCTGTATGCGGTGGCGGCCGCAGCGACGTTTGCGCTGACGGGCGTGGCGCTTTACGGGGTGCTGGACCGCCAGCTGGATCGCATCCAACAGGACGCGTTGCGCACCACCGCGCAGGAAGTCGGCTATTCGCTGACCCGCAGCGTCGACCCCGAGCGCTGGGGGCGCTTCAAGACCAAGCTGGATACGTTGACGCCCGCCGACGGCAGCCTGCGCTTCTGGGTGCTGTCGGATGACCCCGCCTACGAATACGGCAAGGGGCTGGCCGACATCAGCAGCCTGGAACGCCACCCCGACGGCTTCGGCAAGATCACCTTGCCGGATCGCGAGGACGCCTTGCGCACGTTGACCGTCACGGTGGACGCGAACCAGGCCCGCCCGCAGGTGCGCCTGATCGTCGGCATGGACTCGGCGCCCTACGCCCATACGCTGCGCTATCTGCTGTGGGCGATGGCGGGCTTGTCGCTGACGGCCATCCTGCTGATGGCGTTACTGGGGTTCTGGGTGACGCGCGTGGGGTTGCGGCCATTGAACCGCCTGTCGGCCGAGGCCCGCGCCCTGCGGCCCAGCGCGTTGTCGCAGCGCCTGAGCATGGCGCAGTTGCCGGTGGAGCTGGAAGACCTGGCGACGTCCTTCAACGGCGCCTTGGCTCGCCTGGAGGATGCCTACAACCAGTTGGAGGCCTTCAATGCCGACGTGGCGCACGAGATGCGCACGCCGCTGACCAACCTGATCGGCCAGACGCAGGTGGCCCTGTCGCGCCGGCGCAGTTCGGACGACCTGCAAGAGGTGCTGCAATCCAACCTCGAGGAGCTGGACCGCTTGCGGGCCATGATCAACGACATGCTGTTCCTGGCGCGCGCCGACCAGGGCGAAGCCGCGACCGGGCGGATCCATGCGGTGCTGGCGGACGAAGTGGGCAAAACCGCCGAGTTCTTCGAATTCCTGTTGGACGAGGCCGGCATGCGGGTGCGCATCGACGGCGACCGCGAGGCCAGTGCGCTGATCGATACGGCCTTGTTCCGGCGCGCCGTGACGAACCTGTTGCAGAACGCGATCCAGTATTCCGCGCCGGGCGCGGAGATTGCGATCGACATCCTGCGGCACGGCGACAGGCTGGAAGTGGCCGTCAGCAATGCCGGGCCACCGATCGCGCCAGAGCATCTGCCGCACCTGTTCCAGCGCTTTTACCGCGTGGACGCGGCGCGCCGCGGCGACGGCGAGGAGCATAGCCACGGCCTGGGGCTGGCCATCGTGAAGGCCGTGGCCGCCATGCATGGCGGCGAGGTGTCGGCCAGCAGCGCGGACGGGACGACGCGCGTCGCGTTCAGCGTGGACGCGCAACCGCCGCGGCAGGCAGCGCACCGCTAGGCGGCGGGCGCGAACAGGCGGGCCAGTTCCAGTTTCTGGATCAAGAGGCCGGTGGCCGTGGCCAGGCGCGTGGCCGGCCGGTGGCGCGCGCTGGCCAGCACCAGGTTGTTGGTGATCCTGGGCGAACCGATGTCGCACAGCGACAACGCGTGTTCGGCGGCAGGGCCCCGGGCGGCCGAGCGCGGCAGGATGGCGTAGGCGTCGCCTTGCGCGGCGAGCTCCACGATGGTCTGCACGGCATCGACCTCGGCGGCCACCTTCAGGCGCACGCCTTGGGCGCGGCAGACGCTTTCCACCAGCGTGCGGATGGCGTTGGGCAGGCTGGGCAGCACCAGCGGATAGTCGCCCAACTGCGCCACCGCGACCCGGGCGGGCAGCGGCGGCTGGTGCCCGACGGCGGCCGCCAGCACAAGGTCTTCCCGAAACAGCGATTCATACGCCAGTTGGGGCGAGGGCGCCGGGTCGTACAGCAACGCCAGGTCGACCCGGCCGGCCAGCAGCCATTCGCGGACCTGTGCGCTCAGGCCTTCGGCCACGGCGATGGAGGCGTCCGGAAAGCTGCGGCGAAACGCCTGCACCAAGGGCGGGGTCAGCACGCGGGCAATGCGCGGCGGCAGTCCCACGACGACCTTGCCGGTCGGCGTTTCGCGCAACGTCTGCAAGTCTTCCTTGGCGCGCTCGGCCAGGGTCAGCAGGGCGCGGGCGTGTTCCAGGAACCGCAGGCCGGCTTCGGTGGGTTCGGCGCCGCGGCCGTTGCGGTACAGCAGATGCTGGCCCAGCTCCAGTTCAAGCAGGCGGACCTGCCGGCTGAGCGTGGGTTGCGCCACGTCCAGCATTTCGGCGGCGCGCGAGAAACTGCGCCGCTCGGCCACCCTGACGAAGTACTCGATCTGCTTGAGGTCCATCGGATATTTGGTTTATCTATATCTGAAATCAAAGATATAGCATTGTTTGGCGAGCCGCAATCCGGGACGATGTCGTTTTCCCCGCAGGAACCGCCCGTGCCCGATTGCCGTCCCCCGCTTGCGTCCCCCTCCCGCCCTCGCCGCGCCTTGCCGCCTGGCGCTTGCGACACGCATTGCCACGTCTTCGGACCGGGCGACGAGTTTCCATACGCCGAAGGCCGGTCCTATACGCCGCCCGATGCGCCGTACGCGAAGATGGCGGCGTTGCACGCCCATCTGGGCGTGGAGCGAGCCGTGGTGGTGCAGGCCAACTGCCATGGGGCGGACCATAGCGCCTTGCTGGATGCGCTGGCCCGAAGCGGCGGCCGCTACCGCGGCGTGGCGTTGCTGGGGGCGGATGCCACGGCGGCCAGCGTGAAGCTGTTGCATGACGGCGGCGTGCGTGCTGCGCGGTTCAATTTCGTGCCGCATCTGGGCGGCGCGCCCGAGCCGGCGGTGTTCGACCACGTCGTGTCCTTGATCGCGCCGCTAGGCTGGCACCTGTGCCTGCATGTGGACGGTGCGATGTTGCCGGACCTGTTGCCGCGCTTGCTGGCGCTGCCGGTGCCGTTCGTCGTGGACCACATGGGTCGGCTGAAGGCGGCCGACGGATTGGATTCGCCCGCGATGCGCGCGTTGCTGAGCCTGGCCGACGTGCCGCAGGCCTGGGTCAAGGTGTCGGGCATCGACCGCATCGCCTCGGGCCAGCGTCCGTTCGCCGAAGGCATCCCGTTCGTGCGCGCGCTGGTCGAGGCCTTGCCTGAACGCACCTTGTGGGGCACCGACTGGCCGCACCCGAATGTCGCGGGCGACATGCCCGACGATGGCGAACTGGTGGACACGTTCTTCGAAGCGTGTCCCGATGCCGCGCTGCGCCAGCGCGTGCTGGTGGACAACCCGGCGCGGCTGTACGGATTCATGTAGGCGGCGCGGCCGTCACGGCAAGCAAAAAAACATTCCATTCAACGAGGAGACACCATGTTCAAGAAAATTTTCTCGGCCACCGTGCTGAGCCTGGCCGCGTTCGGCGCGGCACACGCCGACGGCCCCGTCCGCCTGATCATTGCTTTCCCGCCCGGCGGTCCGGTGGATCTGGTGGGGCGAGTATTGGCCGAGCAGCTGGGCAAGGAACTCAAGCAGCAGGTCATCGTCGAGAACAAGGCCGGCGCCAACGGCAACATCGCGGCGGCCTATGTGGCCAAGGCGCCCGGCGACGGTTCGGTGCTGTTCTTGACCAGCGTCGGGGCGGTCGCGATCAGCCCGGCGTTGTACAAGGACCTGCCGTACGATCCGGTGCGCGACTTTGCGCCGGTCTCCAAGGTGGTGAACAACGCCACGGTGTTCGTGGTGAACCCGTCCAATCCGGCCACCGATGCCGCCGACTTCGTGGCGAAGTCGCAGGCGGCCAAGCAGTCGGTGGCGATCGGCTCGTCGGGCATCGGCAGCATTCCGCACCTGACCATGGAGATGTTCGCCGACGCCAGCAAGGCCAACGTGCTGCACGTGCCGTACAAGGGCGCCGCGCCTGTCATCAACGACGTGATGGGCAACCAGGTCGCCGGCTTCTTCGGCGACGTGCCGGGCCTGATCGGCCACATCCAGGGCGGCAAGCTCAAGCCGCTGGGCATCGCCGCGCCCACCCGCCATCCGCTGCTGCCGGATGTGAAGACGCTGGCCGAGCAGGGCATCGCCGGCGTGGAATCGAACAACTGGTACGGCATCGTGGCGCCGTCGTCCACGCCGGCGGCTACCGTCGACAAGCTGAACCAGGCCGTGCGTGCCGCCTTGGGCAACGAGGCCGTGCGCGCCAAGCTGGAGAAGTTCGGCGCCCAGGCCGCGGCCAGCTCGCCGCAGGAACTGGCCGCCTTGATCGCGTCGGACCGCGACAAGTGGACCGCGCTGATCCAGCGCAAGAACATCCGTCCGGAGTAAGCATGAGCGCAAGCCGAGTCTCACCCGTCGTGCCGGGCAGCCGCCCGGCGCTGGCCACGCTGGAGGCGCGCATCAGCGCCGCGCGCGGCCGGATATCGCCGCTGTACCAGGTGTTGCTGAACAGCCCCGCCGTGGTGGAAGGCTGGGAGGCCATGCTGACCGCCATCCGCCAGAAGACGTCGCTGGCGCCGCGCCTGCGCGAGCTGATCATCCTGCGTGTGGCGACGTTGAACAATGCGCCCTACGAGTTCGACGCGCACGTGCCGCACGCGCTGGCCGGTGGCATGCCGCAGGCGGTGATCGACGCGCTGCGCAGCAACCCGGCGCCGGAGACGGTGGAGGGGTTGGCGCCGGGAGAGGCCGAGGTGCTGGCGCTGACCGACGCGATGACGCGCGACATCGAGGTGCCCCACGCCGTGTTCGCGCCCTTGCGTGCCCGCTACGACGACACGCAACTGGTGGAATTGACGGCGACGGTCGGGGCGTACAACATGGTGTCGCGCTTCCTGGTGGCGTTGCGCGTCGGCCATTGACAGGAGAAGACAGTGCAGGAAACGGTATTGCTGGTATCGCTGGGCGAACGCTTCGACGAAGCGCGCGCGGCGGACATGGCCCAACGCTTGACTGAAGGGCTGGCGGGTGTCGCGGTCAGCGCGTTCGCCGCGGTGGAAGAAGAGGACACCTACGTGTACCTGCGTGGGGCGATCGAGGCGTTGCCTGAAATCCACGCGCGCCTGGCGGAAAGCTTTCCTGGCGCGCGGGCCCGCGTGCTGCACCAGACGCTGGACCTGCCGGGCGCGTCAGCCGGGCAGGATGCGCCCTGGCACTACATCGTGGAAACCGACGTAGTGCCCGAGGCCGAGGCGGACCTGAACGCCTGGTACGACCAGGAACATCTGCCCGGCCTGGCCTCGGTGCCGGGCACGGTGCGCGCGTTGCGCTATGAATGCCGGGACGAAGCGCCGCGCTACCTGGCCTGCTACGACCTGCATACCCGCGAGACCTTCGGCAGCCCCCCGTGGCTGGCCGTGCGCGCAACCGACTGGAGCAGCCGCGTGCGGCCGTCGTTCCGCAACACGCGCCGGACGATGTTCAAGAAGATCCTGTAAACGCAGCGGGCGGCAGACCCGATCGGAGGAGACATGATGATGAAACCATTGCTGGGCGGCCTGGCGCTGTCGTGCGCCGTCGTGGCGGCTTCACCCGCCTTGGCCGATGCGCCCCGGCACGTCAATGTGCTGGTAGGCAACGGCGCCAGTATCGAGGTGCTGGACCAGGGGCAGGGGCCCGCGCTGGTGCTGTTGCCGTCGCGCGGCCGCGGCGCGGAAGATTTCGATGAGCTGGCCGCGCGCTTCGAGCAGGCCGGCTACCGCGTGCTGCGTCCGCAGCCGCGAGGCATCGGCGGCAGCACGGGGCCGATGTCCGGCATTACCCTGCACGACCTGGCCGAGGATCAAGCCGCGGTGATCCGCAACGTGGCGCGCCAGCCGGTGGTGATGGTGGGCCATGCCTTCGGCAACTGGGTGGCCCGCACGACCGGCGTGGATCATCCCGAACTGGTGCGTGGCGTGGTCATCGTCGCCGCTGCGGCCAAGCAGTACCCCAAGGGCTTGAGCGAACATGTGGACCGCAGCGCCGAGCTGTCGCTGCCCGACGCCGAACGCCTGAAGTCCATCCAGTACGCGTTCTTCGCGCCCGGCAACGACGCCCGCGTGTGGTTGAACGGCTGGTACCCCGAGGTCAGCGAAAGCCAGCGCCTGGCCGGCAAGGCCACGCGCCAGTCCGATTGGTGGTCGGGCGGGGCCAAGCCCTTGCTGGACCTGCAGGCGGGGCTGGACTTGTTCAAGCCGCCCGCCACCCGCAACGAGATCAAAGACGAATTCGGCAGCCGGGTATCGGTCGTGGTGATCGACGGGGCAGGGCACGCCCTGGTGCCCGAGAAGCCTCAGGAAGTGGTCGACGCCATTGCGGCGTGGGAACGCACGCTGCGTTGATTGCCGCCAGCGCCAAAAGCCAAGGGCCTGGATACCGCAAGATATCCAGGCCCTTTTTCCGTGCCGGACCGTGTTATTTGATCTGGCCCAGCAGCAGGAACTCCATCAACGCCTTCTGCACGTGCAGGCGGTTTTCGGCTTCGTCCCAGACCACGCTTTGCGGGCCGTCGATGACTTCACCGGTGACTTCCTCGCCACGGTGGGCGGGCAGGCAGTGCATGAAGACGGCTTCGGCGTCGGCGGCGGCCATCATTTCGGCATCCACGCACCAGTCGGCAAACGCGGCGCGGCGTTCTTCGTTTTCGGCTTCGTAGCCCATGCTGGTCCAGACGTCGGTCGTGACGAGATGCGCGCCCTGGCACGCCTCCATCGGGTCCTTGAACTGGCGCAGCACCTTGGGCGACGGCGTGCCGATGCGCGAGGCCTCAAGCTCGTAGCCGGCGGGCGTGGACACATGCAGCGTGAAGCCCAGCATTTCTGCGGCGTGCAGCCACGTGTAGGCCATGTTGTTGGCGTCGCCCACCCAGGCGACCGTCTTGCCGGCGATGGGGCCGCGGTGCTCGATGTAGGTGAAGATGTCCGCCAGGATCTGGCAGGGGTGGAATTCGTTGGTCAGGCCGTTGATGACGGGCACGCGCGAGTGCGAGGCGAAGCGTTCGATGCGGGTCTGCTCGAACGTGCGGATCATGACGATGTCGACCATGCGCGAAATGACGCGCGCCGTGTCTTCGATGGGCTCGGAGCGGCCCAGTTGGGAATCGTTCGAGGTCAGGTTGATGACCGATCCGCCCATCTGGTACATGCCGGCTTCGAAGGACACGCGGGTGCGGGTGCTGGCCTTTTCGAACACCATCGCCAGCGTGCGGTCGTGCAGCGGCATATGGGGTTCGTAGCGCTTGAACTTTTCTTTGATCAGGCGTGCGCGGTCCAGCACGTAGGCGATTTCCGCGGACGAGAAGTCCTTGAACTGGAGAAAATGCCGCAACGGGCCGTTTTGAGTCGTGGGAGGAGTCATGGTGATGTCGCAGGTCATTGGGCCCCGGCCAGGCTCGTGGCCTGGGCGGGACGTGGAATTGGAGGTTTCGGCCAGGAACTGTTGGATGAGCGGAACCAGCGTGCTGACGATCTGGTCCGCCTCTTGCTGGTTCAGGATCAGGGGCGGCAGCATGCGGATGACGCGGTCGCGCGTGACGTTGATGAGCAGGCCGGCTTGCAGCGCGCGCAGGGCCAGCACGCCGCAGGGACGCGCCAGTTCGATGCCCAGCATCAGGCCGCGGCCACGGACTTCGACGACGCCGTCCATGCCCGCCAGGGCGCGCCCGAGCGCCGCTTTAAGGTAGGCGCCTACGGTGTGGGCGTTGTCCAGCAGGCGTTCGGATTCCAGGGCATCCAGCACGGCCAGCCCGGCCGCGCACACCAGCGGGCCGCCGCCGAAGGTGGTCCCGTGACTGCCTGGGGTGAAGACGCCCGCCGCGGGGCCGGCGGCCAGCATGGCGCCGATGGGCACGCCGCCCGCCAGGCCCTTGGCCAGCGTCATGACGTCCGGCGTGATGTCCGCCCATTGGTGGGCGAACCATTTGCCGGTGCGGCCGATGCCGGACTGTACTTCGTCGATCATCAGCAGCCAGCCGCGTTCGGTGCACAGGCGGCGTACTTCCTGCAGGTAGGCGATGTCGGAGGGGCGGATGCCGCCTTCGCCTTGCAGCACCTCCAACAGTACCGCCGCGGTGCGCGGTTCGGCGTCGCCGGCGGCGCGCACGGCGTCGATATTGTTGTAGGCCACCTGGATGAAACCCGTCGGCAGGGGTTCGAAACCCTTGCGGGCCTTGTCGCTGCCCGTGGCCGCCAGCGTGGCCAGCGTGCGGCCATGCCAGGACGAGTCCATGGTGATGATGTGGGCGTGCGTGTTGCCGCGCTGGTAGGCGTAGTAGCGCGCCAGCTTGATCGCGGCTTCGTTGGCTTCCGAGCCGCTGTTGTTGAACGCGACCTCCTGCATGCCGGACAAGGCCGCGAGGCGGGCGGCAAGCGCGGCCTGCTGCGGCACTTCATAGATGTTCGACGTATGGATGACGCGCGCGGCTTGCTCGCTGATGGCGGCGACGAGTTTCGGGTGGGCATGGCCCAGGCACGACACGCCGATGCCTGCCAGCGCATCCAGGTACTTGCGGCCGTTGGCATCCCACAACCAGACCCCCTGGCCGTGCGTGAACGCAACCGGCAGGCGGGCATAGATATTGGCCAGAGGCGAGGTCATTGCGGATCCTCCTGGGGGATTACCAAAAAAGCGCCCCTCGGGGGGCAGCAAGCCGAAGGTGCAGCGTGGGGCCCTTTGCCCCCGCGGGGGGCAGCAAGCCGAAGGCGCAGCGTGGGGGCCCTTTTTTGTGACGTTTTCTGTAAGAAACGTCATTTGGAAGAGGGCAAAGGATCAATCATATACAATTCGCGGCGCAGGGCGCATGTTTGATCACGCCGAAGATCCGGCTTTCGTGAAAGGCGCGCTGTAGTGAAAGAACTCATGGCAACTCGCGTCAGACAATTCGTAATTCATGGCGTTACCGAAAGCGGTAGCCGATTCCGCCCCAGCGATTGGGCGGAGCGGCTCGCCGGCGTAATGGCACAGTTCCGGCCCGCCGGCTGTGCCGGTAACCACCTCACCTATTCGCCCTACGTGCTGCCCGTCGTTATCGACGGCGTGCGCGGAGTCGTGGTCGACCTGCGTTTGCGCGACCTGGAACCGCTGGCGTACAAGTTCGTGGTGGATTTCGCTCGCGACAACAACCTCAAGACGGAAGAACGCGAAATCTAGGCCCCAGAACCGAAAAGCGCCCCGACCGGGCGCTTTTCTCATTCTCGGGGATCCTCTTGCGCGCCTGTCGGGCGGGTCCGCGCCTACGCGGTCCATCCTTGCCCCGCACCGCCGCGCCGCGTTCAGGTCCCGTAGCGGTCCAGGATCTTGCGGATGTCGCGCACGCCCGAGCCGTCCGTGGTGAGCAGCGCGCGCGCGGTGACCGACTCCAGATGGTGCTCCAGCAGATGCAGCACGTGCTTTTCGTCGCGCGCGCGCAGGCCTTGCACGATCTCCATATGCTCGCTGACCGCGCATTCGCTTGAATGCGGGCGGCCGTAGAGCGCCAGGATCAACGAGCAGCGCGACACGATCTCGTTCACATAGCGGGCGTACACCGCATTGCCCGACAGCTCGGCCATCAGGATGTGGAATTCGCCCGATAGCCGGATGGATTCGTTCGTGCTGTTGCGCTTGCGGGCCTCTTCTTCTTGCGCCACGTGCTGCGCCAGGCGTGTCAGCCCCGCTTCCGTGACGTGCTGCAGCAGCCGGCGGGCGACGTCGCGTTCCAGGCAGCGGCGCGCCTCGAAGATGTCGTGCGCCTCTTCCAGGCTGGGGCGCGCCACCGCGGCGCCCCGGTTGGGCCGCAGATCCACCAGGCCCTCGCTGAACAGGCGCGTCAACACCCCCCGCACGATCGTCCGGCTGACGCCGAAGCGTTCACCGATTACGTCCTCGGGCAGCTTGTCTCCGGGCAGCAGGGCTTGCTCGATGATGGCGCGGCGCAAATTTATGTATACGATTTCGCTGCGATTTATGTCTTTCTTGGCGGGCTCGTTAGC
Source organism: Achromobacter sp. (assembly GCF_057314935.1). NCBI lineage: Bacteria > Pseudomonadati > Pseudomonadota > Betaproteobacteria > Burkholderiales > Alcaligenaceae > Achromobacter > Achromobacter sp. Next base: position 29,511 of record NZ_DBHKZA010000051.1, on the reverse strand, counting down.
CGGCGGCGCGAGAGGTTTCATCTTCTTCTTAGGCTCCTGTGCATGCGCGTTTTCATTGTGTTGGAAAGGTCCGGCATCCTCTGCCGGCGCGCACGGCGGGGTGTAGGCAAGCATACTACACCGGGCGGTAAGGGTTAGCGATAGCTTGAAGGCAGCAACCAAGCGCGTACATTGTCGGCATAAATCGTATACAAATATTTATACAAAAATAGCCTGCCTCAGCAGAATTTTGTGGAGTGTTTGTATACAAACAGATAGAGGTTTGTTCCATGTCCGCCATGCCCGACGCCATCGCCACCGATCGGCCCGCTTCCACGCCATACCGCCTGCTGGTGGTCAACGGCAACACCACGTCCGACCTGACGGTCAGCCTGGCCGCGCAGGCACGGGCGTTTTTCGGCGGCGCCGCCGACGTGCATGCCGTCACCGCCGCGTTCGGACCGGCCTACATCGCCAGCCGCGTCGAGGCGGCCGTCGCCGCCCATGCGGTGCTGGAAACCGTTGAACGCGAAGCGGCCCGGGCCGAGGCCCCGTTCGACGCCTGTCTGCTGGCCTGTTTCGGCGAACCCGGCATCGGCGCCGTGCGCGAATGCCTGACCGTGCCGGTCGTGGGCATGGCCGAGGCCTCCATCATGGCCGCCATGCAGCGCGGCGACCGTTACGCCATCGTGACCGTGGGCCAGCGTTGGCCCGGCATGTTGCGCGAACAGATCCGCCAACTGGGGCTGGAGTCCCGCTGCGCCGCCATCATCGCCTTGCCCGGCAATGCGCTGGATTACGTATCGCGTTCGCCCGAGTCGGCGGCCGAGGTCAGCCGTGCGCTGGACGCCGCGGTGGCGCAGGGCGCCGACGTGGTGATCGTGGCGGGCGCAGCCCTGGCCGGCTACCTGCCCGCGCTGCCGCGCCGGCCTGCCGTGCCCATCATCGACTCCTACCGCGCCGCCCTGGCGCAGGTGCTGGCGCTGGCCTCGCTGGACCGGGCCCAGCGCCTGTGCGCGGCGGCCTGATCCGGCCGGCCCGATCCGTTTGCTTGACTCATTGCGCCGGGCTCGGTCCCGGCCACTTCAAACCGGTATTTCAGAACGATAGACAAGGGAGAGTTGCAGCCATGAAGACGTTGCTCAAATGGACCGCCGGGGCAGTGATCGCGCTGTCCGCCATCACCGGGGCCTCCGCCGCCAATACGCTGAAATGGGGCGCCGCGCGCGACCTGGATTCGCTGGACCCGTATTCCTACGGCAGCACCTTCAACCTGGCGTTCCTGAACCACGTGTACGAAGCGCTGATCCGCTACGACGACAAGTTCAACATCACGCCCGCGTTGGCCGAGTCCTGGGAGGCGGCGTCGCCCACCGTGCTGCGCTTCAAGCTGCGCCAGGGGGTGAAGTTCCACAACGGCGCGCCGTTCACCGCCGACGACGTGGTGGCTTCAATGACCCGCGTGTCGGACGACGCGTCGCCGCTCAAGGGCAACCTTCCCGCCTTCAAGGCGGTTCGCAAGGTCGACGATTTCACGGTCGACATCGAGATGACGCATCCGTACCCGCTGATGCTCAACGACCTGACCAACATCTTCATCTTCAACCGCCAGTGGCTGGTGGACAACAACAGCACCAAGCCGACCGACGCCGCAAAGAAGATCGAAGGCTACGCCACGCACAACGCCAACGGCACCGGCCCGTTCAAGGTGGAGTCGTACCGCCCGGATACACGGACCGTGCTGGTCGTGAACAAGGACTGGTGGGACAAGCCCCGGCACAATCTGGACCGCATCGAATTCACACCCATCGCGTCGGCCCCGACGCGGGTGGCGGCCCTGCTGTCGGGCGATATCAACTTCACGGAAAACGCGCCGCTGCAGGATCTGGACCGCCTGCGCGCCGCGCAGAACGTGAAGGTGCTGGCGGCGACCGAATTGCGCACGCTGTACTTCGGCTTCAACCTGGGCGACAAGCTCGTCGGCTCCAACATCACCGACAAGAATCCGCTCAAGGACCTGCGCGTGCGCCAGGCGCTGTACATGGCGCTGTCGCCCGATCTGCTGCAAAAGCGGGTGATGCGCGGCTTGTCGCGCACCACGGGCGCGCTGGTGGCCCCGTCCATTCCGGGCTATGAGGCCAGGCAGGAAGAGCGTCTGCCGTTCGATGCGGCGAAGGCCAAGAAACTGCTGGCCGACGCCGGCTACCCCGACGGTTTCACGCTGTCTCTGCTGTGCTCGAACGACATGTTCGTGAACGAGGAAGAGCTGTGCCAGGCGGCCGCCTCGATGTGGGCGCGGATCGGCGTGAAGGCCACGCTGGCCAGCGGACCGCGTTCGCTGCAGAACCCCAAGCGCTCGCGCGGCGAGTTCGACATCACCATCCACGGCTGGGCCAACGAGCCGCAGATCGATGCGTTGTCGATCCTGCTGCAAGTGATGCACAGCCGCACGGGTCCCGCGGGCGTCTTCAACTGGGGCCAGTGGGGCGACGCCGCGCTGGACGCGAAGATCGATGCCGCCGCCGCCGAGATGGACCGCCCGAAACGCATCCAGATGATGGCCGAGGTGTTGCAGACGCTGCACGACGACGTGCGCTTCCTGCCGCTGCACCAGCAGCCCATGGCCTGGGCGGTGGGCGCCAACGTGGGCGAAGTGCTGCAGATGCCGGACAACAAGGCGCGGCTGTGGAACGTGCGCATGCAGTGATGCGTGCGTAAGCGGGCCGCGGCGCGCCAGCTTCGGGCGCTGCGGCCCAGAGTCTGACATCGGGTCTGAAGGGAGCCGCACATGCTGGCATTCATTGTTAGACGGGTTTTCAACGCGGTTGGCGTGATGCTGGCGGTGGCGTTGCTGGCCTTCGTGATTTTCCGTTTCGTCGGCGATCCCGTCGACATGATGCTCAACGAGCAGGCCTCGCAAACGCAGCGCGACGAACTGCGCGAGCGGCTGGGCTTGAACGCGTCGGTGGGCATGCAGTTCGTGCACTTCGTGACCAATGCGGCCCAAGGCGAGTTCGGCATTTCCTACCGCAACCAGCAGGACGTGTTCGCGCTGGTGGCCGAGCGGTTTCCCGCCACTTTCGAACTGGTGATGATGGCCACGCTGCTGTCGCTGGTCATCGGCGTGCCACTGGGCGTGCTGACCGCCATCTACCGCAAGTCGCGCGTGGCGCAGGCCCTGCAGTTCGTGTCCATCCTGGGCATTTCACTGCCCAGTTTCGTGGTGGGCATCATGCTGATCCTGATCTTCTCGGTGCAACTGGGCTGGCTGCCCGGTTTCGGCCGCGGCGACACGGTGAAGATCGGGTGGTGGTCCACGGGGCTCTTGACGCCCTCGGGCCGCGCCGCGCTGGTGCTGCCTTCGATCACGCTGGCGCTGTTCCAGATCACGCTGATCATGCGGCTGGTGCGGGCCGAGATGCTTGAGACGCTGCGCACCGAGTTCATCAAGTTCGCCCGGGCCCGCGGCCTGCCGGACCGCGTGGTGCATTTCCGGCTTGCACTGCGCAACTGCCTGATGCCCGTCATTACCGTGACGGGCATGCAGATCGGCAACCTGATCGCGTTCGCGCTGATCACGGAAACCGTCTTCCAGTGGCCGGGCATGGGGCTGCTGTTCATCCAATCGGTCATGTTCGTGGATATTCCCGTCATGGCTGCCTATCTGGTGATCGTGTCCTTCATCTTCGTGGCGCTGAACACGCTGGTGGACATGATGTACGGCGTGGTCGATCCGCGCCTGCGCAGCCAGCACGTCAAAGGAGGCGCCAATGCTCACTAAACCTTTTTCGGGCGGCGCGCAGAGCCGGCTGTCCCGTTTCCTGCAAAGCGACCTGTGGTGGAGCCTGCGGCACGATTACGTCGCCCTGGGCGCGGGCATCGTGCTGCTGGTGGTGGTGCTGCTGGCCGTGTTCGCGCCGTGGATCGCGCCGCAGAATCCCTATGACCTGGCGCAGCTGGATCTGCTGAACGCCGAGCTGCCGCCCTTCTGGGTAGAGGGCGCCGACCCGCAGTTCCTGCTGGGCACGGACACGCAGGGCCGCGACGTGTGGTCGGCCATCCTGTATGGCTCGCGCATGTCGTTGGTGATCGGCCTGGCGACAGTGGTGCTGTCGCTGGCGATTGGCCTGCTGGTGGGGTTGGCGGCCGGCTATTTCGGCGGCTGGATCGACAACGCGCTGATGCGGGTGGGCGATACGTTGTTGAGCATCCCCACGATTCTTGTCGCCATCCTGGTGACGGCGGTGTTCCGGCAACTGCTGCCGCCGGGCCTGCGCGAAACGCTGTCGTCCGTGATCCTGATCCTGGCCATCTCCATGACCAACTGGGTGCAGTACGCCCGCACGGTCCGGGCGTCGGCGCTGGTCGAACGCGGCAAGGAATACGTGCAGGCGGCGCGCCTGATCCGGGTCAGCCCGCTGCGCATCATGCTGACGCACATCCTGCCCAACACGCTGACGCCCGTCATGGTGACCGCCACGCTGAATCTGGGGCTGGCCATCCTGATCGAGGCCACGCTGAGCTTCCTGGGCGTGGGCATGCCGCCCACCGAGCCGTCGCTGGGCACGCTCATCCGCCTGGGTAACCAATTCCTGTTTTCGGGGCAGTGGTGGGTGGTGGTCTTCCCCGCGCTGTATCTGAGCCTGATCGTGCTGGTGGTGAACCTGCTGGGCGACTGGCTGCGCGATGCCCTGAATCCCCGTTTGCGCTGAAGGCGCATCGTTTCAATAGAGGTCAAGCATGGAAAACGCAACGCTGTATACCCAGGTGCGCCCGGCGGGCGGCGAGCTGACGTCGGTGCTAGTGCGCGATGGGCGCATCCAGGCGCTGGGCGGCGCGGCCCCTGAGGGCGTGCCGGTGGTGGATGGCGGCGGCGCCCTGTTGCTGCCGGGGCTGATCGACGCCCACGCGCATCTGGACAAGACGATGTACGGCATGCCCTGGTACCGCAACGAGGTGGGGCCGCGGCTGATCGACAAGATCGAGAACGAGCGCACCGAGAAAAAGCGCCTGGGCATCGACCCGTACCGGCAGTCGGCGCGGCAGATCGTCATGTCGATCGCCGACGGCACCAGCCATATCCGCAGTCATGTGGACGTGGATACGGACATCGGGCTGGGCGCCATCGAAGGCGTGATGCGCGCCCGCGAGCAGTACCGCGATCAGATCGACGTGGAAATCGTGGCCTTCCCGCAAAGCGGCCTGCTGATCCGCCCGGGCACGCTGGAACTGATGGACGAGGCCTTGCGCATGGGGGCGGAAGTCGTTGGCGGGCTGGACCCGGCCGGCATGGACCGCGATCCCAAGGGGCATTTGGACGCCATCTTCGGCCTGGCCGACAAGCACGGCAAGCCGATCGACATCCACCTGCACGAGGCCGGCGAACTGGGCGCGTTTTCGATGCAGATGACGATCGACCGCGTGCTGGCGCTGGGCATGCAGGGCAAGGTGACCCTGTCGCATTCTTTCTGCCTGGGCATGACCGACACGCAGGCGGTGCAGGCGTTGACCGAGGGCCTGCTGGAGGCGGGCGTGCACATCATGACGACGGGATCCGCATCGCGCCCCGTACCCAACGTGGCGCGCTTGCGCCAGGCGGGCGTCACGGTCTGTACCGGCAACGACGGCATGCGCGACACCTGGGGCCCCTACGGCAAGCCCGACATGCTGGAACGCACGATGCTGGTGGGCTTGCGCAACAACTTCCGGCGCGACGACGAACTGGCGCTGGCGCTGGACGTGGCCACCTACGGCAACGCGCGCGTCATGGGTCTGGCGGACTACGGCCTGGCACCGGGTTGCCATGCGGACTTCGTGCTGGTGGACGCCGAAACGGTGGCGGAAGCGATCGTGTCGCGGCCCGTCCGCAAATTGGTCGTCAAGCGGGGCCGCGTGGTCGCCCGCGACGGCCACGCGCTGGCGGAGGCGCCCTGATGCGCGCCGCCGAAGGCCCGATCCTGCTGACCGCCCGCTGGGTGGTCGGCCATGAAAACGGGCGGCACTGCCTGTACGAGAACGGCGAAGTCGTCTTCGAAGGCAACCGCATCGTCTATGTGGGCCATCGTTATCCGGGGCAGGTCGCGCGCCGGCACGACTACGGCCGCGCGATGATCGGTCCCGGCTTCGTGGACCTGGACGCGCTGTCGGACCTGGATACGACCATCCTGGGTTTCGACAATTCGCCCGCCTGGCGCAAAGGCCGCATCTGGCCGGACACATACATGAAGCAGGGGCCGTACGAGATGTACACCCCCGCCGAACTGGCCTTCCAGAAGCGCTACGCCTTCGCGCAACTGATCCGCAACGGCATCACCACCGCGTTGCCCATCGCATCGCTGTTCTATCGCGTCTGGGGCGAAACCCGCGACGAGTTCCTGTCGGCGGCCAATGCCGCCGGCGAACTCGGGCTGCGCGTGTACCTGGGGCCGGCGTATCGCAGCGGCCATACCTATGTGGATGGCGACGGCAAGATCCGCTGCCATTACGACGAGGCGCGGGGCATGGCCGGCCTGGCCGAGGCCGTGGCGTTCTGCGATGAGATCGAAGGCCGCCACGGCGGCCGCGTGCGCGCCATGCTGTCGCCCGACCGTATCGAAACGTGCACGCCTGGCCTGTTGCGCGCATCGGCCGCTGCAGCGCGCGAGCGCGACATCCCGATCCGGCTGCATTGCTGCCAGTCGCGCCTGGAATACGACCTGGTGCTGGAGCAGCACGGCATGAGCCCGCCCGAATGGCTGCAAAGCCTGGATTTCCTGTCCGAACGCGCGTTGCTGCCGCACGGCACCTACGTGTCCGGTTCGCGCCATATCGACCGCCCCGGGCGGGACATCGACATCATTCGCGACGCGGGCGCCAGCATCGTGCATTGCCCGTTGGTGTCGGGACGCCACGGCGCAACTCTGGAGTCGTTTGCGCGCTACCGCAAGATGGGCGTGAACATCGGCATGGGTACCGACACGTGGCCGCCCGACATGGTGTTGAACATGCAGGTGGGGATGATGCTGTGCCGGGTGGCGGAAGGCTCCACCGAGGCCGTGCGCTCGGAGGACTATTACGACGCCGCCACGGTGGGAGGCGCCGATGCCCTGGGGCGGCCCGACCTGGGCCGGCTGGCGGTGGGCGCCAAGGCCGACATCGTCGTGTTCGATTTCTCGCATGACCGCAACGGCCAGATGATCGATCCGGTCCAGACGCTGATGGTCAGCGGCAGCGGACGCGACGTGTCGCAGGTGATCATCGACGGCCGCTTCGTCATGGTGGACGGGCATATCGCGGGCTTCGACGCGCGCCTGGCGCAAGAGCAGGCGCAAGCGCAGTTCGACGGCGTGATCGCCCGCTACCCCGACCGTACCTGGGGGCACCCCCCCGTCGACCAGATTTTCTCTTCCAGCTATCCGCGTCCCGTAAGGAGCCCGTCATGATGGCAACCGTACCGCGCCCGGCGGCGCCCGCGGCCAGCGCCGCACCCGCCACGACCCCGACTTTGTCCGTGCGCGGACTGTCGGTGGAGTTCCCGACCCGCCACGGCATCCTGGTGGCCACGCGCGACATCAGCTTCGACATCCAGCCAGGGGAAATCCTGGGCATGGTGGGCGAGTCCGGCGCGGGCAAGTCCTTGACCGGCATGGCGGTGATCGGCCTGCTGGAACCCCCGGGCCGCCTGGGCGGCGGCGAGATCCACCTGGCCGGCAAGCGCATCGACAACCTGCCGCCCAAGGCGCGCCAGCGGTTGCGCGGCAAGGAGATAGGCGCGATTTTCCAAGACCCGCTGACCAGCTTGCATCCGTTGTTCACGGTCGGCGACCAACTGGTCGAAACCATCCGCCATCACGACAAGTCCTCGGCCGCCGCGGCGCGCGCCCGGGCGCTGGAGCTGCTGTTGGCCGTGGGGATTCCGGCGGCCGACAAGCGCATCGACCACTATCCGCACCAGTTCTCGGGCGGCATGCGCCAGCGCGTGGTGATCGCGCTGGCCCTGGCGGCCCGGCCTGCGCTGATCATCGCTGACGAACCGACGACCGCGCTGGACGTATCCGTGCAGGCGCAGATCACGGCGTTGCTGCGCCGGCTGTGCCGCGAGCAAGGCACGTCGGTGCTGCTGGTGACCCACGACATGGGCGTGATCGCCGAGACCGCCGACCGCGTGGCCGTGATGTACGCGGGCCGCGTCGTCGAGATCGGCCCGGTGCTGGACGTGCTGCGCCGCCCCGGCCACCCCTACACCCAGGGCCTGATGAACGCCATTCCGGGCCTGCGCCAGCGCGCTGCCCGGCTGAACCAGATCGACGGCGCCATGCCGCGCCTGCACGCGATGCCCGATGGCTGTGCGTTCCATCCCCGCTGCGCCCACGCCGGGCCGCGCTGCGCGCAGACGCGCCCGCCGCTGGCCGCATCCCCCACGGGTGCGACCGTCAGCGCCTGCTGGCTGCATCAAGGAGGAGTCGCTCATGCCGCGTAACGATGACCTGTTGCTGCGGGCCGAAGACCTGGCCTGCTGGTTCGACGTGTCGCCGCCCTGGCTGGAACGGACGCTGTCGCGCCAGCCCGAGCAAACACTGAAGGCGGTGGACGGCGTGTCCCTGGCTGTGCCCCGAGGCACCACGCTGAGCATCGTGGGCGAATCCGGCTGCGGCAAGTCCACGCTGGCGAAGCTGCTGGTGGGCCTGGTGGCCCCCACACGCGGCAAGCTGGAATACGGCCGCAACCGGGCCGGCGGCGTGTTGCACCCCCAGATGATTTTCCAGGACCCGTACGCCAGCCTGAACCCGCGCTGGCGCGTCGGCAACATCGTGGCCGAACCGATCATCACGCTGGGCTTGCGCGCCACGCCTGCCGACACGCGCCGCCGGGTCGACGAGCTGCTGGAACTGGTCGGCCTGTCCGCCAGCGACGCCGGCCGTTTTCCCCACGAATTTTCGGGGGGCCAGCGTCAACGCATTTCGATCGCGCGCGCCTTGGCGACCGAAGCCGAGTTCCTGGTCTGCGACGAACCCACCTCCGCGCTGGACGTGTCGGTGCAGGCGCAGATCCTGAATCTGATGGGCGACCTGCAAAAGGAATTCGGCCTGACGTACGTGTTCATCAGCCACAACCTGTCGGTCGTGCGCCACGTGTCCGACAGCGTGGCGGTGATGTACTTGGGCAGGATCGTCGAGCAGGCGGCCGCCGACCAGTTGTTCGATTCGCCGCAGCATCCGTATACGCGGATGTTGCTGGACACGATTCCGGACCTGGAAGATCCCAGGCGCGACCGGGAACCCATGGGCGGCGAAGTGCCGAACCCGATCCAGCCACCGGCAGGGTGCACGTTTCATCCCCGCTGTCCGGATGCCCGGGATGAATGCCGCGTCGACGTGCCGGAGGTGAGTAGCGTGGGTGGACGGCAGTTACGGTGTCATGCTGTTCGGTGGGAGAGGAGGGCGGTGGCGGCTTAGGCGTTGGGAGGGCGGTTGTGGGTGTTCTTTTGACGTCTGGCGCGTGGGTGGCCTGGGGCGCGCGGGGCAACGATTGCGGTCCGGAGCCTTCGCTCCGGACTGCCCCGTTGTCATCCTTGTGGCGGCCTGCGGCCGCTGCCTTCGGATTCCCTCGGGCTTATCGACGCCCCGCGCGCCCCAGGCCACCCACGCGCCAGACTCCAGCAGTTGTGCCCTGACGTCAGCCGGGGAGAACGGCTTGCTTGGGGTTCCCACCAACGTCGGGGTGGTGGTGGAAGATCTTGCGAGGCCCGCTCCATGCCGGCCGCGCGGGCGGCCTCGTGGAGCTTACGCAGCGTCTTGCGTCGTAGCGCTTTGCGCTTCGCGTGTGGGTGACGCTGCTGATCGTGTTCGTCAGATGAACGGCAGTGCTTGGGCGGCACGACGGCCTTCCTACTAGACGGGGGGCGCGCGTACGGGTCCCGCCAAGCAAGCGGCTGCTCGCCGCGCGCCACCCGTCGCTCCACCTCTCCCAAATGAATGCGGGAACCCTTAAGAAACGGCCCTCCACCCGCGCGCAAGCGACCATCGCGCCAACATCTTCAGAACGCGTATGCCGACTGTGCCCGCCTGCGCGGGCGCAGTCGGCGGGCCCCGCAGCACTCGTCAGTCATCCCATCCCTGGCAGCGGACCAAGCCAAGACGTTATCAGCCCGTCGGCGCTATCGCCGTGGCGGCGCGCAACCTTGATGCGCCCGAGGGAATCTGAAGGCCGCGGCCGCAGGCCGCAACGAAGATGACGATGGGGTAGTCCGGAGCGAAGGCTCCGGACCGCAATCGTGGGCGCGCGTCGCCACGGCGATAGCGGCGGCGGGCGACCTACGAAGCTAGCAACCACGACCTACGAAGCCCCCAACATCACTTCCCGTAAACCAGATCCCTCAACCCCAACGACAGCCCCGGCCAATAAGTAATCACCATCAAGCAGACGATCACCACCCCGACAAACGGAATCAACGGCTTGATCAACCGCTCCAACGGCAACTTCGCCACTGCGCATGCCGCAAACAGGTTCACCCCGAACGGCGGCGTGATCATCCCCAGCGCCAGGTTCACCACCATGATGATCCCGAAGTGCACCGGCTCCACCCCGAACTTCAGCGCCACCGGCAGCAGCAACGGGGCCAGCACCACGATCGAAGCCGACGTCTCGATGAACATGCCGATCACGAACAGCGCCGCGTTCACGCCCATCAGGAACGAGAACTTGGTGTCGAAGATCTGCGACAGCCATACGCCCAAGGCATCCGGGATGCCTGCGCGGTTCAGCAGGAAGCTGAAGACGCCCGCGTTGGCGATCACGAACATGATCACGGCCGTGGACACCACCGACTTGTGCAGCGTCGCCGACAGTTGCTTGAACGTCAGGCGGCGGTAGATGAACTTGCCCACTACCACCGCGTACATCACCGCCACCACCGAGGCCTCGGTCGGCGTGAAGACGCCGCCGTAGATCCCGCCCAGGATGATGACGGGCATCAAGAGCGCCAGCCAGGCGTTCTTGAACGCCGGCCACAGGGGCTGGCGGCCTTCGCCGTCGCGCTTGCCCAGGTTGTTGCGCTTGGCATAGAGCCACACGTAGAACATCAGCGCCACGCCGATCAGGATGCCGGGCATGACGCCGGCGATGAACAATTCGCCGGTGGAGGTGTCCGTGGACACGGCGTACAGGATCATCGGGATCGACGGCGGGATGATCACGCCGAGTTCCGCCGCGCTGGCCTGCAAGGACGCAGCGAACGGGGCGGGGTAGCCGTGCCGGATCATCGCCGGGATCAGGATCGCACCTACGGCGAAGGTGGTGGCCACGCTGGAGCCGGCGACCGCCGCGAAGATCATGCAGGTCAGCACGCAGGTGCAGGCCAGGCCGCCCTGGATGCCGCCGACCACGCTCTTGGCGAATTCGACCATGCGTTCGGAAATGCCGCCGGCTTCCATCAGGTTGCCGGCCAGGATGAAGAAGGGGATGGCGACCAGGGGGTACTTGTCCAGCGCGGCGAACAGCTGCTGGGCGACGACCACCCAGGGCAGGCCGGTTGAACCGACGCCCGCCAGGCTGGCCAGCCCGATCGACACGGCGACCGGTACGGACAGCCCGAAGAAAATCAGCATCGAGACAATCATTAATTGGGACATGGCGATATCTGCTGCTCAGGTTCGATGGGGGACGGCTCAGCCTTGCGCGTCGTTGCGCACGGGCACGTCTTCTTCTTCGCCGGCGCACCAGCGGGCCAGCACGGCGATGGCGGCCAGCGTCGCGCCAACCGGGATCGCCAGATAGATCCACGAAATCGAAATATCCAGGCTGGGCACGGTTTGGAACCGGACGCGGTAGGTCATGTTGCCGCCGATCCAGGCCAGAAAACCCAGAAAACCGGCGCAAATCAGGCCGATGATGGCTTCGAGAGCGCGCCGTTTCGTGCCGCCCAGCAGGTTGCGCAGCAGCTCCACGCTGATCATGGCGCCGTGGCGGAAAGCCAGGGCCACGCCCAGCAGCACGGTCCAGATCAGGAGGGCGCGGGTCAGCACCTCGCTCCAGTCGGCGGGCGAATGCAGCACGAAGCGGGCAATGACCTGGTAGAAGGCGGCCGCGGCGGCGGCCACCAGCAAGAGTTGGGCAAGGACCGAAACCAGCTTGAACAAGCCGCGGTCGAAAGCGCATAGCAAACGCATGATGAATCCCGGTAGCGAGGGGCGCAAAGGACTTTGGGGGATGGCAAGCGGCGGGATATCGATCCCGCCGCAGCGCCGAACCGGGGCGGTGGCCCGGCTTACTTGGTGTCGCGGATCGAGTCGATCAGCTTCTTGTCGAACTTCTTGTAGTACTCGGGGTAGGCCGGCTCGACGGCAGCGGCGAACGCGGCGCGATCCACCTCGGACACCTGCATGCCTTCCTTCTTCAGTTGCTCGACGCCCGTCTTCTCGATGTTGTCGACATAGCCACGCATGGCCAGGGCGGAGTCCTTGCCGGCCTTGTCGAAGTTGGCCTTGTCGGCGGCCGACAGGCCGTCATAGACGTTGGCCGACATCAGCACCAGGGCGGGGCCATACACGTGGCCCGTCAAGGACAGGTACTTCTGCATTTGCGACAGCTTGGCCGAAGTAATCACCGACAGCGGGTTTTCCTGGCCGTCGATGGTGCCTTGCTGCAGGGCGGTGGCCACTTCGGGCCAGGCCATGGGCGTGGGCAGGATGCCGATCTGGCGGAAAGCCGTGATGTGGATGGGGTTTTCCGTGGTGCGGATCTTCAGGCCCTTGGCGTCGGCCGGCGTCTTGACCGGGCGCACGTTATTGGTCAGGTGGCGGAAGCCCTGTTCGCCCCAGGCCAGCGCGACGATGCCGCGGCTGGGAAACTTGGCCAGCATGTCCTGGCCGATCTTGCTGTCCAGCACCGTGCGGGCGTGCTGCAGGTCACGCAGCAGGAAGGGGATATCGAAAACCCCAGTCTCGGGAACAAAATTGAGGGTGGCGCCTGTCGAAACGATGGCCAGGTCGATGGTGCCGATCTGCAGGCCCTCGATGACTTCCCGTTCGCCGCCCAAGGCGCTGTTGGCGAATTGCTGTACCTTGTACTTGCCGCCGGACGAGGCCTCGATGGACTTGGCCATGGCGTCGGCGCCGGCGCCGTAGTGTGAAGAGGTCGACAGGGCGTAGGCCATCTTCAGGGTGGTCTGGGCTGCCGAGGGCAGCGAGGTGGCGGCCGCGCAGGCGGCCAGGATCGTGGCCGCAAGCCAGGATTTACGCATTGTCTTCTCCGGTTTTGAGTATCTTTATGGGCGGCTTTGCCTCCCGCCCCGGGATGATATCGGGATTCAGTTCCGTTTCAGACGGTTAGTTAACATAGATGAATGATGGATTTCCCTGATATGTCACAAGCCAAGCGCCCCGGTTTCTGGTCCACCCTGCGCCTGGGCGCCAGGATGATGATGCGCGATGCCCGGGCGGGCGAACTGCGCCTGCTGGTGCTGGCGCTGGTGGTGGCGGTGGCTGCGGTCACCAGCGTGGGCTTCCTGGCCGATCGCGTCGGACGCGCGCTGGAACGCGATGCCGGCCAGATGCTGGGCGCCGACCTGGTGCTGGACGCCGACGAACCCGTGCCTGCCGCGTTCCTGGACCAGGCGCGCGAGCGCGGCCTGGCGCTTTCCAGCACCTGGCAGTTCCCGTCCATGGTCGGGGCGGGCGACGGCGCGCAACTGGCGGCGTTGAAGGCGGTAGAGCCGGGCTACCCGCTGCGCGGGGCCCTGCGAGTGGCCGAGGCCCCGTTCGCCGCGGACGCGCCGACCCGCGACATCCCGCCTGAGGGCGCCGTCTGGGTGGACGCCCAATTGCTGTCGCTGCTGAACCTGAAGGTGGGTGACACCCTGAACGTGGGCGACGCGCATCTGCGCATCGACCGCGTGATCACCTACGAACCCGACCGTGGCATGCAGTTCGTCAATGTGGCGCCGCGCGTGCTGCTGCGCGCAAGCGACCTGCCGGCCACCGGCCTGATCGCGCCAGGCAGCCGCATCGGCTATGCCATGCTGGTTGCCGGCCAGCCCGACGCGGTGGCCGCGTATTCAGCCTGGCTCAACCAGAACCTGAAGCGCGGCCAGAAGGTCGCCACGCTGGAGTCCGGCCGGCCGGAGGTGCGCCGCACGCTGGACCGCGCGCAGCGCTTCCTGTCGCTGGTGGCGCTGCTGGCCGTGCTGATTTCGGCGGTGGCGGTGGCGCTTGCCGCCGGCCGCTACATGACCCGGCACCGCGACGGGATCGCCGTCATGCGTTGCCTGGGCGCCGTGCAGTCGCAGGTTTCGCGCATGCTGACGCTCGAGTTCACGCTGGTCGGCCTGTTTTCTTCCGCCGCGGGCTGCCTGTTGGGCTATGCGGTGCACCAGGTGCTGGTGATGCTGCTGGGGTCGTTGATCGACACCCAATTGCCCGCGCCGTCCGCCATTCCCGCCTTGCAGGGCCTCTTGACCGGGCTGTTGCTGCTGCTGGGGTTTGCCTTGCCCGCCCTGGCGCAGTTGCGCCACGTGCCGCCGGCGCGGGTGCTGCGGCGCGACGCCGACACGATCAGCGCCCGCAGCGCATTCGGCTACGCGCTGGGCGCCACGGGCTTTGCCCTGCTGATCTGGTGGTTCGCGGGCGACGCCAAGCTGGGCGGCGTGGTGGCGGGGGGATTCCTCGGCGCCTTCGCCGTGTTCGCGCTGGTGGCGTGGCTGTGCATCCTGGGCCTGGCGCGCGTGCGCGGCCTGGCCTCGGGGCTGCCCGCGTTGCGTTTCGCGCTGGCCGGGGTGGTGCGCCGGCGGGCGGCCACCATCACGCAGGTCTGCGCGCTGGCGGTCGGCCTGATGGCGCTGTTGCTGCTGACGATGACGCGCACCGACCTGATCCAGGGCTGGCAGCGCACCATGCCGCCGGACGCGCCCAACCGTTTCCTGATCAACGTGCAGCCCGACCAGCGCCAGGCCGTGACCGATGCGCTGACTCGCGAAGGCCTGGGCCGCATCAACTTGTCGCCGATGGTGCGCGGGCGGCTGATCGCCATCAACGGCAAGCCCGTCGGGCCGGACGACTACGAAGAACCTCGCGCCAAGCGGCTGGTGGATCGCGAGTTCAACCTGTCCTATGGCGACGAGTTGCCCTCGTCCAACAAGATCGAGCAGGGCCGCTGGCTGGCGCCCGGTTCGTCCGAGGTGTCGCTGGAGTCGGGCCTGGCCAAGACGCTGGGCCTGAAACTGGGCGACAAAATGACCTTCGACGTGGCCGGCCAGCAGGTCGAGGCGGCCGTGTCCAGCACCCGGCGCGTGGATTGGGATACGATGCGCGTCAATTTTTTCGCCATCCTGACCCCGGCGGCGCTCGCCGACATGCCCCAAAGCTGGATCACTTCTTTCTACCTGCCGCCTGAAAAGGCGGCGGTGCTGCCCGCGCTGGTGCGCGAATTCCCGAACCTGACCGTGTTCGACGTGGGCGCCATCCTGCAGCAATTGCAGTCCGTGCTGAATGAAGTGGGCAAGGCGGTCCAGCTGCTGTTCCTGTTCACCCTGGCGGCCGGCGTGCTGGTGCTGTCGGCGGCGCTGACGGCCACCCGCGACGAGCGCATGCGCGAAGCCGCGGTGTTGCGGGCGCTGGGCGCCACGCGCAGCCAGCTGGCGCGCTCCCAGCGCATCGAGCTCTGGGCCGTGGGCGGCCTGGCGGGCCTGCTGGCGGCTGCCGGCGCCACCGCGATCGCTTGGGTTTTATCAACCCAGGTGTTCGACTTCACCATTACCCTCAGCCTCTGGCCGTGGCTGGCGGGCATCGGCGCGGGTATGCTGGGCGCCTGGGCGGGCGGCGCCCTGGCCCTGCGCGGCGTGTTGCGTACGCCGCCGCTCGTCACCCTTAGAGAAACTTGATGACGTCCCGCGTCCAAACCATTACTGAACCCGTGGAAAATACCCGCAGCGTTTTTGACCTTCTTGGCGGCGAGCCCGGCGTGCGCGCGCTGGTCGACCGTTTTTACGACCTGATGGACATGGAGCCCGACCTGAAGGAGCTCCGCGCCGCGCACGGCCCCAGCCTGGACCAGACGCGCGACAAGCTCTTCTGGTTCCTGTGCGGCTACTTCGGCGGCCCCGACCACTATATTGAACGCTTCGGCCACCCCCGCCTGCGCGCGCGCCACCTGCCGTTCTCGATCGGCGAGATCGAGCGCGACCAGTGGGTGACCTGCATCGGACGCGCCATGGAAGACCAGGGCATCGCCCCGCCGCTGGTGGAGCGCTTGCTGGAATCGTTCTATGGCGTCGCCGACTGGATGCGCAACCGTGAAGGCTGAGGATACGCGGGGAGGCGCCCAGCGCCAGGCCTGGCCAGGGCCGCTTGCCGGCGCCATGCTCAGCGACGCGTCGCGCCTGGCCGGATCGGGCCCGGAAATCTTCAACCCGGCCCATTACGGAGACCGGGCCCGCCCCGTGGACGCGGGCGGCCGCCAGGCGGCCTGGTTCGTGCAGGGGCAGGGCTGGCAGGGGGTGCTGCGGCGCTACCGCCGCGGCGGCATGATCGCCCGCGTCAGCCGCGACGCCTACCTCTGGAACGGCGAAGACCGCACCCGCAGTTTCCGCGAATACCGGCTGCTGGCCGCCATGCGCGCCCAGGGCCTGGCCGTGCCCGCGCCGCTGGCCGCCGCCTATTGGCGCCAAGGTCCCATCTACCGCGCCGCCATCGTGGTGGAGCGGATTCCGGGCGTGCGCCCCTTGGCCCACGCGCTGGCCGAGCCGCTCTGGGGCGCGGTGGCTGACGCCATCGTCCGCATGCACCGCGCGGGCGTCTGGCACGCCGACCTGAACGCCTTCAACATCCTGATCGGGGGCGACGGCCAGGTCTGGCTGATCGATTTCGACCGGGGCACGTTGGGATCGCTGTCGGAACGGCAGCGCCAAGGCAACCTGGACCGCCTGCGCCGGTCGCTGGTCAAAGTGGCGGGCGAAGAGGGCGACCGCTTCTGGATGAAGCTGCGCGACAGCTACTGGACCGCCTGGGGCATCGGCGTCCAGCCTTGATCCGGGCCCAGGCGCCTATTTGCCGCCATCGGGCCCTAATTGCGTCGACCCGCCCGCAAAGTTGGGCGGGCGAGCGCCAAAAGGCTTTATGATTTCGCCTTTTGGTAGTCCTGTCATACACGGCATACAGCAAAGGGGGCTCGTAATGGAACTAAGGGCGGGAATGCGCTGGGCGCTAGGCGCGGTGTTGGTCGCGGCATCGGCATCGTCGGCGGTCGCGCAGAACAAGGTCGTCAACGTCTACAACTGGGCCGAATACACGGCGCCGGACACCATTCCGGGTTTCGAAAAGGAAACCGGCATCAAGGTCCGCTATGACGTCTACGACAGCAACGACACGTTGCAGGCCAAACTGCTGGCCGGCAAGTCGGGTTACGACGTCGTTGTCCCGTCCACCCATTACGCCTCGCGCCAGATCGAGGCCGGCCTGTTCCAGAAGCTGGACAAGTCCAAGATCCCGAACTGGAAGTACCTGGACCCGGAAGTGATGGCGCTGGTGGCGACCGTCGATCCCGGCAACGAGTACGCGATCCCCTGGGGCTACGGCACGAACGGCCTGGGCTACAACGTCACCAAGGTCAAGCAGATCATGGGCGACAACGTCGACCTGGCCAATTGGGACATGATCTTCAAGCCCGAAAACGCCGCCAAGCTGAAAGAGTGCGGCATTTCGATGCTGGACGAGGCCGCGCAGGTATTCCCCGCGGTGTTGAAGTATCTGGGCAAGGATCCCAACAGCACCAATCCGGACGACTACAAGGCCGCGCTGGATGTCTTGAAGCAGATCCGCCCGTACATCCGCCAGTTCAGCTCCTCGGGCTATATCGACGAACTGGCCGTGGGCGACCTGTGCATGGTCTACGGTTTTTCGGGTGACGTCATGATCGCCCGCAAGCGCGCGCAAGAAGCCAAGAAGACGTATGAAGTGAACTACTTCATCCCGAAGGGCGGCGCGCCCGCGTGGTTCGACCTGATGGTCATCCCGAAGGATGCCCCGCATCCTGAAGAAGCCCTGGCGTTCATCAATTACATCGAGACGCCGAAGGTGCATGCGGCCATCACCAACACCATGTTCTACCCCAACGCCAACAAAGAGGCGCGGCAGTACGTGGTGAAGGACGTGGCCGACAACCCCATGATCTACCCGCCGGCGGAAGTCTCCAAGACCCTGTACGTGATCAAGGCGCTGCCCTTGAACGTACAACGCCTGCAAAACCGGATGTGGTCCGAGCTGAAGTCTGGAAGATAAGTCATCATGAGCGATAGCCGTTACTCGGCGCCGCATACGGTAGATCCGGACGAATTCGTCCGGGTCTCCGATGTGGTCAAGATTTTTGGCGATGTGGTCGCCGTGCGTTCCGTCAACCTGTCCGTCAAGCGCAACGAGATCTTCGCGCTGCTGGGAAGCTCCGGCAGCGGCAAGTCCACCTTGCTGCGCATGCTGGCGGGTTTCGAGGAAGCGACATCCGGGCAGATACTGCTGGACGGCGAAGACATCACCGGCGTGCCGCCGTACCGGCGTCCTGTGAACATGATGTTCCAGTCCTATGCGCTGTTCCCGCACATGACGGTCGAAGCCAACGTGGCGTTCGGCCTGAAGCAGGAAGGCGTGGACCGAGCCGAAATCCACGACCGCGTGTTCGAAGCCCTGGACCTCGTCCAGATGGCGGGCTATTCGCGCCGCAAGCCGAACCAGCTGTCGGGCGGCCAGCAGCAGCGCGTGGCGCTGGCGCGCAGCCTGGTCAAGCGGCCCAAGCTGCTGCTGCTGGACGAGCCCATGTCGGCGCTGGACAAGCAGATCCGCCAGAAGACGCAGATCGAACTCGTGAAGATCCTGGAGCAGGTCGGCGTGACCTGCATCATGGTCACCCACGACCAGGAAGAGGCCATGACCATGGCGCACCGCCTGGCCGTCATGACCGAAGGGCAGATCGTCCAGTGCGGCACGCCGCAAGACGTCTACGCGTTCCCGAATTCGCGCTTCGTCGCCAGCTTCATCGGCTCGACCAACATGTTCACCGGCACCATCGTGGTCGACGAGCCCGACCACGTGGCGATCGAATGCGCTGAACTGACGCGGCCGCTGTTCGTGAACCATGGGGTCTCCGAACCGCTGGGCATGGAAGTGCACGTCTCCATCCGGCCCGAGCGCCTGGTGGTGTCGCGCGAGCAGCCCGAAGGCGAATACAACTGGGCCCATGGCATGGTCAGCCACATGGCCTGGATGGGCAGCTACGCGCTTTATCAGATCCGCCTGGATTCCGGCAAGACGGTCGAGGCCAGCGTGCCCAGCCTGCTGCTGGCCCAGATGGACGCCCCGGGCATCGACGAAGAGATCTTCGTCAGCTGGGACGCCGACAGCGCGACGGTGCTGGCGTCATGATGCGGTTTTCGCCCCGCGACTGGTTGCCGTCGGGCCGGGCGCTGGCGGTGGTGCCGCCGTTCGCCTGGCTGGTGCTGTTCCTGCTGCTGCCTTTCCTGCTGGTGCTGAAGATCAGCTTTGCCGAAGTGACGTTCGGCATCCCGCCCTATACGGCGCTGGCGGAATTCAAGGACGAGGCGGTGCAGTTCAGCCTGCACCTGCGCGGCTACATCCTGCTGTTCACCGACAGCCTGTATTTCAAGACCTACCTGAGTTCGGTGAAGATCGCCGGCATCACCACGCTGATCTGCGTGTTGATCGGTTACCCCATCGCGTACTACATCGCCCGGTCTTCGCCGCGCGTGCGCAACCTGCTGCTGCTGGGCGTGATCCTGCCGTTCTGGACGTCGCTGCTGTTGCGCGTGTACGCCTGGGTCGGCATCCTGCGCAACGACGGCCTGCTGAACAACCTGCTGCAAAGCCTGGGGCTGATTTCCAGTCCGCTGGAAATCTACCGCACCGACGTCGCGGTCTACATCGGCATGGTCTATGCGTACCTGCCGTTCTTCATCCTGCCGCTGTACGCGACGCTGGTGAAGATGGACCTGCGCCTGCTGGAGGCGGCCTACGACCTTGGCGCTAAGCCCTGGCAGGCGTTCTGGCAGATCACCGTGCCGCTGTCGCGCCAGGGCGTGATCGCCGGGGCCATGCTGGTGTTCATTCCGGCCGTCGGCGAATACGTGATCCCGGAAATGCTGGGGGGCGCCAATACATTGATGATGGGCCGCGTCATGTGGAACGAATTCTTCAATAACGCCGACTGGCCGATGGCCTCGGCGGTGACCTGCGTGATGGTCCTGCTGCTGCTCGTGCCGCTGGTCTACTTCCAGTACAACCAGGTCAAGCAGCAGGAACAGGCTGGCGGAGGCCGCAAATGAAGGGCCCCAACAAGACATTGCGCGCCGTGGTGCTGGGGCTGGGGTACTTCTTCCTGTATGTGCCCATCGTCAGCCTGATGGTGTTTTCGTTCAACGAGTCGCCTACCGTCACGTCGTGGGCGGGTTTTTCCTTCCGCTGGTACCACGCGCTGTTCAATGACGACGCGCTGCTGCGGTCGGCCTGGCTGTCGTTCCGCATCGCGGCGATGACGGCGACGGCGGCCGTCATCATCGGCACGTGGGCCGGCTACGTGTTGGGCCGCATGGGGCGCTTTCGCGGGTTCTCGCTGTACGTGGGCATGCTGAGCGCGCCGCTGGTCATCCCCGAAGTCGTGCTGGGTATTTCGCTGCTGCTGATGTTCGTGGAACTGCGGGGCAGCCTGGGCTGGCCGGCGGAAAACGGCATCTTCACGATCTGGGTCGGGCACGTGACGCTGTGCATGGCGTTCGTGGCGGTCGTCATCCAGACCCGGATCCGCGACCTGGACCGGTCGCTGGAAGAGGCGGCGCTGGACCTGGGCGCCACGCCCATCACCGTGTTCTTCAAGATCACGCTGCCGCTGATCGCGCCAGCGCTGGCCTCGGCCTGGCTGCTGTCGTTCACACTGTCGCTCGACGACGTCGTTCTGGCGTCGTTCCTGTCCGGCCCCAGTTCCAGCACGCTGCCGATGGAAGTGTTCTCGCGCGTGCGCCTGGGCCTGAAACCCGAGATCAACGCGCTTGCCACCTTGTTCATCCTGGCGGTGGGCACCTGCGTGATCCTGGCCAACCGCCTGCAATGGCGCAAGGAGTCCGAATCCAAATGAAGCCACAAACCACCCTGTATGGCCTGACCAAGTGCAGCACCTGCATCAAGGCGCGCGACTGGTTGTCGGCGCATGGCGTCGAGCACGCGTTCGTCGACTACCGCGATGATCCCGTGCCGGCCGACACGCTGAAGGCGTGGTCGGAAAAAGTCGGCGGCTGGGAAAAGCTGGTCAACCGCACGTCGATGACGTGGCGCAACCTGCCCGAAGACCGCAAGACCGCGCACACCGACGCCCAATGGAGCAAGCTGATCGCGGAATACCCCGCGCTGGTGCGCCGCCCCGTCACGGTCACGCCGGACGGCGAGGTCACCGTGGGTTTCAGCGAAAAGCGTTACGGCGCACGGTTCGCCTGACACGACGCCCGCGGCGATGGCATCCCCCATCCAGGCATCGGGCAGCGCCGGTTCGGCGTTGCCCGATGCCTTTTTTGACCGCGACGCATCCGAACTGGCGCGCGATCTGCTGGGCAAGGTCATCCGCCATCGCGTGGACGGCCTGTGGCTTGCCGTGCGCATCATCGAGACCGAAGCCTACTATCTGGAAGAAAAGGGCAGCCACGCCTCGCTGGGCTACACCCACAAGCGCCGGGCCCTGTTCATGGACGGCGGCGTGATCTACATGTATTACGCGCGGGGCGGCGATTCGCTGAACTTCAGCGCCGCCGGCCCCGGCAACGCCGTGCTGATCAAATCAGGCCATCCGTGGACGGACGCGCGCTCCGGCCCCGAAGCGCTGGCGCGGATGCAGCAGCTCAATCCCGACGCGCAAGGCCAGCCGCGTCCGCCGTCGCGCCTGTGCGCCGGACAGACGCTGCTGTGCCGGTCGTTGGGTTTGAAAGTTCCGGAGTGGGACGCGCGCCGTTTCGATCCGGACGCGCTCTATGTCGAGGACGTGGGCGATTCGCCCCAGGCATTGATCTGCACCACGCGGCTGGGCATCCCGCCCGGACGGGACGAGCATCTGCATTACCGCTATGTGGATCCCGCCTACGCCGCGGTCTGCACGCGCAACCCGTTGCGGCGGGGGCAACGCGCCGGACACGACTACGTATGGGTGGACCGCCAGGGCATCGTGTTGCCCGAAGACCCGCGGCCGAACGCGCGCTAGGCGCCGCCGGCGCCCTGGATGCGCTCGCGCAGCGCATCCCGCATTTCCTTGTACTTGCGCGCGATGCGCTTGCGGTTCAGCGACTTGCTCCACGCGTAGAGCGGGATCAGCGGCAGCACGCCGAATCCGTCGATCAGGTACAGGCCTTGCTTGCCGTCGGCGTTCTGGCCACAGGCGATATTGCTGGCCGACACGTCATGCAGCACGACGTGGGCGTCGGCCAGATCCGCGAAGAACTCGTCGAGCTGCCCGAAAAAAACGTCGTCGACCAAGCCTTGCTGGGCCAGATCGGCCACCGTGGGGGCGATATTGCCCGCCGGGTCGGTGATCTTCTCGACCAGCAGGCCCAGTCCCAGCGTGGTCTGCGCCACCCCCAGGATGCGCGCCATGGGCACCTGCCACACGCCGGAGGGGCGGGTGGTCGTCGTGACGTATTCGGCCAGTTCGTTCAGATAGACGCGGTAGGCGCTTTCACGCTGGTACTGCTTGTACCAGCGCTTGAATGGCCGGGCTTCGAGATAGACGGCGCGGGCGCGCATGTCCATCACTTTGACGAGCAAAGACGGCGCGTGGGGGTGCTGGAAAATGTGGCGGTCGCCGCCCGTCGCAAGCGGACGCTCGGCGTTCAGATCCAGCGGTCCGAAAACCGACTGGAACGACACCGCGGGTCGACAGGATGGAAGATCAGCGGGATTCAAATGAGATCGTGCGGTGGTTCAGAGTTGGGGGCAGTTTAATCCCGTTACGCGCCGGCTGGACCGAAGCGGGCGTCAAACTTGATGTCGTTTGGTTACAACGCGGCGCTGATGCGTCCTACAATTCCGCCTTTGGAGAGGCCTCTTTTGAACGACATACTGCTTTGGATCGCCGCCGGTGGCGCGGTGTTGGCTTGCCTGGCGGCCGTGCTGGCGTGGCTGCGGCCTCCCGACCGCGACGCCAGGCTGGACGCGCTGCTTGAAGGCCTGGAGCGCACCGAGCGCGCCCTGCGCGCGGACATCACGGAAGGCCAGCGCGGCTTGCGCAGCGAATTCGCGGAATCCACCCGCGCATTGCGGCTGGAGTTGTCGCAATCGCATGGCGACCTGCGCGCCGGATTGTCGCGCGACGCCCAGGCCTCGCGCGCGGAATCCGCCGAGTCCCTGGCGCGTTTCGCCGCCGGATTCGGCGAGCAGCTGCAGGGGCTGATCCAGATCAACGAACGCCGCCTCATGGAGGTGCGCGCCACGGTGGACCAACGCCTGCAATCGTTGCAGACGGACAACAGCGCGAAGCTGGACGAAATGCGCCGTACCGTGGATGAAAAGCTCCATGCCACGCTGGAGCAGCGCCTGGGCGAGTCCTTCAAGCTGGTGTCGGACCGGTTGGAGGCCGTGCATAAGGGCCTGGGCGAAATGCAGGCCCTGGCGGCCGGCGTGGGGGACCTGAAGCGGGTGCTGACCAACGTGAAGTCGCGCGGCACCTGGGGCGAAGTGCAACTGGCCCGGCTGATCGAAGACAACATGACGCCCGACCAATACGCCAGCAATATCAAGCCGGTGCCGGGCAGCGATGCCGTCGTCGAATTCGCCATCCGCCTGCCGGGCCGGGGCGACGGCGGCGAGCCGGTCTGGCTGCCGATCGACGCGAAATTCCCCAAGGAAGAATACGAGCGGCTGATGGACGCCCAGGAAGCGGCGGACGCCGAAGGCGTGAAGGCGGCCGGCGCCGCCCTGGGCCGCGCGGTCGAAGTGCAGGCAAGGCTGATCGCCAGCAAGTATGTCGCGCCGCCCCATACGACCGACTTCGCCATCATGTTCCTGCCCACGGAAAGCCTGTACGCCGAAGTGCTGCGGCGCCCTGGCCTGCTGGACAAGCTGCATGACCTGCGCATCAACGTGGCCGGGCCCAGCAATCTGGCCGCCTTGCTCAACAGCCTGCAGATGGGCTTTCGCACGCTGGCCATCGAGCAGCGCTCGTCCGAGGTCTGGCAGGTGCTGCGCGCGGTCAAGACCGAATTCGGCAAGTTCGGCGAAGCGCTGGCCAGCGTCAAGAAGACGCTCGACACGGCCAGCAACAAGATCGGCCAGACCGAAGTGCGCACCCGAGCGATGCTCCGTAACCTGAAAAGCGTCGAAGCCTTGCCCGAGGCGGAAGCCTTGCGCTTATTGGGGGCAGGGACGGATGCCGAGGCGGAGGGCGAGGCCGACAGCGACGTGAACGAAGACGCCGACGTCCCTCGCACGCCCGCCAGCGGCGCGATCTGATCCGTTTCTCCGGGCAGCGCACGTCTCGTTGAAGGGGCGAGGGTCGGCCTGCGAGCTTGTTGCCCAGGCGGACTGTCGATATCCTGGCATGTGCGGCAAGTTGCCGTCGAACCCTGGAGCATCGCAAGCATGAGCACCGCTGAACGCCATGATTCCTCTTTCCTCGACGCGACGGCGCTGGGCGCCGATATCGCCCAAGGGGTCACGACCGCGCTTGCTGCGATGCAGCAGGCGGTGGACCGGGTAGCGGCGCGCAATCCCTCGATCAACGCAGCCTGCGGCATGCAGCCCGAAACCGGGCTGCGCCTGGCCCAGGCGCTGGACGACGAACTGGCCGGGCTGACGCCCGAGCAGCGCGTGGCGCAATTGCAAAGCCGGCCCTTTTTGGGCGTACCTACCTTGCTGAAGGACCTGGGCACGGCGGCGTTGGGCTTGCCCAGCGCGATGGGTTCGGTGCTGTACGGCCACGTCGACTGGAATGTCGATGCCGAAATCGTCAAACGCTACCGCCGCGCGGGCCTGATTCCGTTCGGCCGCAGCACCAGCGCCGAACTGGGCCTGAGCCCCACCACCGAATCGCCGGCCTACGGGCCCCCCACGCAGAACCCCTGGAAAGCCGGCCACAGCGCCGGCGGATCCAGCGGCGGCGCGGGCGCGGCGCTGGCAAGCGGCATGGTGCGGATCGCGCACGGCAGCGATGGCGGCGGCTCCATCCGCATCCCGGCCTCGTGCTGCGGCGTGCTGGGCCTGAAGCCGTCCCGTGGGCTCATGCCGTTGGGGCCGCTCAAGGGCGAAGGCTGGGGCGGCCTGGCGACCGAACACATGATGACCCTGTCGGTGCGCGATTGCGCCGCGTCGCTGGACATCAGCGCGGGCGCCGACGTGGGGGCGCCCTATGCGGCGCCGGCGATACCGGCCGAGTCCTACCGCGCCGTGGCGGCGCGGGTCTCGGCCGATCCGCACGCGGCACCCCGCCGCCGCATCGCGTTCCTCAACACCACGTACGAGGGCGGCGCGATCCATCCGGAAGTGGCTGCCGCCGTGGACGAGGCCGCGCGGCTCTTTGCCGGGCTGGGCCACGAACTGGTCCCGGCCGCGCCGCCGGTGGGATCCGAGGAAGTGCTGTCGCCGATGTTGCCGCTGATCGCCAGTGCCGCGGCCAACGCCATCGACACCTTTGTGGCGGCGCGCGGCCGCCGGCTGGCGGCCGATGAATTGCAGCCCACCACCCTGGGCGCCCGCGAATACGCCCGCGCCATTTCTGGCGCGCAGTACGTGGCCTGCGTGGATACCTGCCACGAAATCACCCGCCGCATCGGACGCTTCCTGCATCGGGACGGCGCGCAGGGCTATGACCTGTTCCTCAGCCCCGTCCTGGCGCAGCTGCCGGCGCCCATTGGCCGCTATGCCATGGACAACGCCGACTACCTGGCCTACCGTCTGGGCAAGAAGGGCGTGATCGGTTATTCGCCGTTCGCACCGCTTGCCAACCTGACCGGCATGCCGGCGATCTCCATTCCGTTTGCCGTGTCGTCAGAGGGCCTGCCGATCGGCATCCAGGTCATGGGCCCGCTGGGCAGCGAAGCCTTGCTGCTGGAGCTGGCGGCGCAGGTCGAGGCCCTGCGGCCCTGGGCGCTGGTGGCGCCGATGGCCAGATAGCGGAGTTTGCACGGAGCAGCCATGTCATCGTTCGCGACGCATACCGTACAGAATCAGGTTCCGCCCCTGGAAGACTATTCCCTGTACGACACCGACCCCGCTTTACGCGAGGCGGTGCGGCGCGAGGGGGCTGAAAGCTGGGCGGGCGACCTGGCCGCGCATGGCGCCTGGCTGGGGCGGGCGCAGACGCTGGCCGCTGGCGCCGAGGCCAACCGTTGCCCACCCAGGCTGGTCGGCTACGACCGCGGCGGCCACCGTATCGATCACGTGGAATTCCATCCCGCCTGGAACCTGCTGATGAGCGGCATCCTGGCCCGCGGCCTGCACAGCCGCGCCTGGGCGCAACCAGTGCCGGGCGCGCAGGTGGCGCGGGCCGCCGCCTACCTGATGCAGGGGCAGGTGGAAGCCGGCACGCTGTGCCCCACCACCATGACGTTTGCCGCAGTGCCCCTGCTGCAGCGCGAACCGGCGGGCGCCATCGACTTTGCCGGGCAGTGGCTGCCCGCGCTGTATTCGCGCGAGTTCGACGCGGCCGATGCGCCGCTGTCCGCCAAGCGCAGCGCATTGATCGGAATGGGGTTGACCGAAAAACAGGGCGGCTCCGACTTGCGCGCGGTCAGCACGCGCGCCGTGCCCCTGGGCGCGCCGGGCCGGGGCAACGCCTACGAACTGGTGGGCCATAAATGGTTTTTCTCCGTGCCGCAGGCGGACGCGCACCTGGTGCTGGCGCAAACCGATGAAGGGTTGAGCTGCTTCTTCGTGCCGCGCTGGATTCCAGACGGCCCGCGCAACGCCATCCGCGTGCGCCGGCTGAAAGACAAATTGGGCAACCGCAGCAACGCCAGCGGCGAAGTGGAATTCGAAGGCGCATGGGGCGTCATGGTGGGCGAGCCCGGGCGGGGCCTGGCCGTGTTGCTGGAAATGGCTGCGACGACCCGGCTGGACTGCGTGCTGGGCAGCGCCGCGCTGCTCAGGCAGGCGCTGGTGCAGTCCCTGCATCACGCGCAGCATCGGCTTGCCTTCGGCAAGCCGTTGATCGAGCAGGCGCTGATGCGCAATGTGCTGGCCGACCTGGCGCTGGAAAGCGAAGCGGCCATGGTGCTGGCGCTGCGGCTGGCGCGGGCGGTGGACGCGCGGGCCGACAGCCGGGCGCGCGCCCTGGTGCGCGTCGGCACGCCCGCAGCCAAGCTGTGGATCTGCAAGCGCGCCATTCATGCGGTGGCAGAATGCATGGAGGTCTGGGGCGGCAACGGTTATGTGGAAGAAGGGCCGATGCCGCGGATGTATCGGGAAACGCCGGTCAATTCCATCTGGGAAGGGTCTGGCAACGTCATGGCGCTGGACGTGCTGCGGGCGCTGCAGCGCGAACCCGAAGCCTTGCCCGCGCTGGAGCAGGAATTCGCGCAGGCGGCCGGGCGGCATCGCGCATTCGACGACGCCGTGGCGCGCTGGCGGGCCTTGCTGGCCGATCCGGCGCACGCGGAATTCCAGGCGCGTCGTGTCGCAGGCGGGCTGGCGCGGCTGTGGCAGGCCGCCTTGCTGATCCAGCATGCGCCCGAACCCGTCGCGCAGGCCTTCGTCGCCAGCCGCCTGCAAGCGGACGGCGGTATTTTCGGAGAACTGGCGGCTGGCGCCGACACCCACGCGATCCTGTCGCGGGCCTGGCCTGCGGTCGCATGCTAAATTTCCTGGCTTGACCAACCTTCCCGTAGTTTTCTCCGCCATGCTCTCCCAACAAGAACTCAAGCAACAAGCCGCCGACGCCGCCCTGGAATTCGTCGAACAGGTCGCCGGCCCGGACGCCATCATCGGCGTGGGCACCGGCTCTACCGCCGACCTGTTCATCGATGGCCTGGCGCGTTTCAAGGGTCGCATCGCCGGCACGGTCGCCAGCTCTGAGCGCAGCGCGGCCCGCCTGGCCGGCCACGGCCTGAAGGTACTGGACCTGAATGACGTGACGACCATGCCGATCTACGTGGACGGCGCCGACGAGATCGACGCCAATCTGCACATGATCAAGGGCGGCGGCGGTGCGCAGACCCGCGAAAAGATCGTGGCGTCGGTGGCCGAGCGCTTCATCTGCATCGTTGACGAATCCAAGCTGGTCCAGACCCTGGGCAAGTTCCCGTTGCCGCTGGAGGTCATTCCCATGGCGCGCGCCGCGGTGGCCCGCGCCCTGGCGGCCATGGGCGGCCAGCCGCGTCTGCGCGAAGGGTTCGTCACCGACAACGGCAATATCATCCTGGACGTGGCGGGCCTGGCCATCACCGACGCCCGCGCGTTCGAAGCCCGCGTGAACAACCTGCCGGGCGTTGTCACCTGCGGCCTGTTCGCGCTGGCCGGCGCCGACGTGGCGCTGTTGGCCACCCAGAACGGCATCCGCCGCCTGGATCGCGCCGCGTAAGCGTCCCCGTCCCCCGCGCAGTCTGTGTGGTGCCCCGTTTGCCCGCCTTGCGGGCGACGGGGGCTCGATTCATAATCTTGTCACACTTGGGTCATAACCTTGCCGGTTGTGCAGGCCCATCTCGTAATTCTCTTATTTCGGGGCAATGCAATGAGATCAACCACGCAGGGAGCCCGGATGACGGAGCATACAAACAAGCAGTTCGACGCCGATCTGGAAAGCGTCCGTTCGCAGTTCTTGCAAATGGGCGGCTTGGTGGAAGCCATGATCCAGGAAGCGATCGACGCGCTGGCCACGGGCGACCTGTCGCTGGTGGAGAAGGTCCGTGAGCGGGAAAAGGAAGTCAACCGCCACGAAGTCGAAATCGACGAAAGCATCAGCCGCATCCTGGCCCGGCATCAGCCTACCGCCATCGACCTGCGCATGCTGATGGCCGTGTCCAAGATGCTGACCGACATGGAGCGCTCCGGCGACGAGGCCGAAAAGGTCGCGACCGTCGCCCGTCGCATACACGAGGCCGAACTGCGCCACATCCCGGTGATCGAACTGCGCCACATGGCCGCCAATGTGCGCACCATGCTGCACCAGGCGCTGGACGCGTTCGCCCGCCTTGACCCGATCCAGGCCGCCGCCGTCGTGCGCAGCGACAAGGAAGTGGACAAGGAATGGAAGGGGGCCTTGCGCCACCTGATCACCTACATGATCGAAGACCCGCGCACCATTTCGCGCGCCATCGACATGATCTTCATCGCGCGCGCGCTGGAACGCATTGGCGACCACGCCAAGAACATGTCCGAGCGCGTGATCTACATGGTCAAGGGCGCCGACGTGCGTCACACCGGCGTGAAGAACACCGAGCGCCTGGCGCGCGGTGAGGACGGTTCGGAAGACGACGAGCAGCAGCCGGGCCTGTAAGCGCCAGATCGCCATCCGCGACCGCTAAAAAAACCCCAGCGCAGCTTGCCCTGGGGTTTTTTCTTGCCTGATCGGGCTGGCGCCTGCGCGGACCAC